>CAYYCE010000006.1:0-14728 GCA_964469635.1 uncultured Kineosporiaceae bacterium | reverse complement strand
GGTCGGGTTGCTGCCGGCGAGGGGCTGCGGGAGGGCGCGGGATGGAGGCGGCCGAGCTGCTCGAGCGCCCCGACGGTTCCGCAGCGTCCGGGCGCGGCGGTAGGGCTCAGGGGCCGGGATCGACCAGCCGGGTGGAGGTCGGCGAGAGCACGTCGACCTGCTGCCTGCGACGTGCCCGCTCGGCACGCCGGTGCTGCTCGGCCGTCAGCCGGACCAACGCCCGGCGGTGGCGTTCGGCCAGCACCGCGGCCAGGAAGCGCTCGGGCGCGACCACTCCGGGCGGTGGGGGCGCCACGTACCGGGCCACCTGATCCGCCAGCTCGATGCCCAGCCGGGTTCGTGAGGCGGGGTGGAGTCCACCAGCCCGGACCAGCAGCTGGCGTGCCGCCAGGGCCAGCGGGTCCGGCACCCGTCCGATGTCGGCCCCCAGGGCCCACCCGCCGAGCTCCGGCGGCATCATCGGGGGCGGCGGCATCGGTCCGGAGGTGCGCTCGCGCACCACGTAGGTACCCGCCAGCAGATCGCCGAACCGCTTGCCCCGCGGGTTCCACAGCGAACAGATCAGCGCCGCGCTGCCGCCGGTGAGGTAGATCTCCGGGACGGCGACCAGCCACCGGACCAGGGCGTGCCGCCAGCGGATCGGGCCGCCGTCGTCCCGCACCACCCGGAGTCCGGCGGCGAGCTTGCCCAGCGACCGGCCGCGGCTGAGCGACTCCCAGGCCGCCGGCAACAGCACCACGGTCGCGACCGACAGCGTGAGCGCCACGGCGCGGTAGGCCGCCTCGTCCAGGGAGGGCAGGAACGTGCTCGCCAGCCAGAACACCGCCGTCATCACGATGCCGATCACCAGCAGGTCCAACAGCAGGGCCAGGGTCCGGCTGGCGAACGAAGCGGGCCTGAGGTCGAGCACCACGGCCTCGCCGGTGACCAGCGCCTCGGGCAGGACCAGATCCTGGATGCCGTCCGGTGCCCCCGACCCGTGGGCGCTCCCGGGGGCGGGCGAGGCGGACATGATCCGAGGCTACCGGCGTGGTCGTCCGCCATCGCTCGGGCGGGCGCCGACTAGCCTGACCGCGTGGATGTCGACGCCTTCGCCGCGGTGCACGCCGCCGAGTGGCGGCGGCTGGAGGAACTCGGCCGCCGGCGCCGGCTGAGCGCGGCCGAGGCGGACGAGCTGGTGGAGCTGTACCAGCGGGCCGCCACCCACCTGAGCGCGATCCGGTCGGCCACCGCCGAACCGATGATCCTCGGCCGGCTCTCGCGGATCGTGGCCACCGGCCGGACGGCGCTGACCGGCGGCCACGAACCGTTCACCCGCGAGGTGGCCCGGCTGGCGACCGTCTCGTTCCCGGCGGCGGTGTGGCGCAGCCGGTGGTGGACGGCGTTCGCGGCGCTGTTCACGGCGGTGATCGCCGTCCCGATGGGGTTCTGGGTCGCCGGCGACCGGCGGGCGCAGGCCGCGCTGGGCACGGACGCGCAGGTTCGGCAGTTGGTCGAGGTGGAGTTCGAGCGGTACTACAGCGAACACCCTGCGGCCAGTTTCGCGGCGGGGGTGTGGACCAACAACGCCTGGGTCGCGGCGATGTGCATCGCCTTCGGGGTGGCCGGGGTCCCGGTGCTGTACGTGCTGTTCCAGAACGCCGTCAACGTCGGCGCCATCGGCGGTCTGATGGCCGCCCACGGCCGCCTCGACCTGTTCTTCGGCCTGATCACCCCGCACGGGTTGCTGGAGCTCACGGCGGTGTTCGTGGCGGCCGGGGCCGGGCTGAGGCTGTGCTGGTCGTGGATCGACCCGGGGCCGAGGTCACGCGGCGCCTCGATGGCGCGCGAGGGCCGGTCGATGGTCACCGTGGCGATGGGGCTGGTGGTGGTGCTGGCGGTCTCGGGCCTCATCGAGGCGTTCGTGACCCCCTCCCCGCTGCCCACCTGGACCCGGATCGCCATCGGGTTCGTGGCCTGGACGGCCTTCGGGGCCTACGTGGCCCACTTCGGGCGGCGGGCCGCCGCCGCGGGGGAGACCGGCGACCTGCGCTCCGAGCTGCTCGAGGACGCCGCCCCCGTGGCCGCCTGAGCATCCCCTGGGCGCGGTGGGCCGGATCAGAGCCGTCCGGCCGCCTTGAGCGCCAGATAACCGTCGGCCAGCCTCGGTGCCAGCTCCTGCGGCGGACCCGCGACCACGTGCACGCCGAGGCGGCGCAGTTCGGCGGCCAGCCCCTCGCGCTCCATCAGGGTGCGCTCGGCGGCCGCCGCGCCGTAGACCGCGTGCACGTCGGAACGGGCGGCGGCCATCTCGGCCAACCGCGGGTCGTCGACGGAGGCCAGCATCACCAGGTGGCGACCGCTCAGTCGGGGCAGCACCGGCAGCAGCCCCTCCTCGACCGCCGCGGACTCCAGCGGGGTCAGCAGCACCACGAGAGCGCGCTGGGTCAGCCGGGCCTGCACGGCGGCGACGACCGTGGCCCAGTCGGTCTCGACCAGGTCGGCCTCCAGCGGTGCCATGGCGTTGACCATGGCGGGTAGCAGGTCCGCCCGCGAGGCGCCCTCGACCCGGGCCCGGATCCTGCGGTCCACGGCCAGCAGGTCCACCCGGTCCCCGGCCCGCGACGCCAGCGCGGCCAGCAGCAGCGCGGCGTCCATGGCGGCGTCCAGGCGCGGCTCGTCGCCGAGCCGGGCGGCGGAGGTCCGGGAGGTGTCGAGCACGATCAGCACCCGGCGGTCCCGCTCCGGACGCCAGGTGCGGACGACGACCTGCTGGCGTCGGGCGGTGGCCCGCCAGTCGATGGACCGCACGTCGTCGCCGATCACGTACTCGCGCAGCGAGTCGAACTCGGTGCCCTGCCCGCGCACCAGCAGGCTGGTCCGCCCGTCGAGCTCCCGCAGCCGGGCCAATCGGCTGGGCAGGTGTCTGCGCGAGGCGAACGGCGGCAGCACCCGCACCCGGGCCGGGACGCGCAGCAGCCGCTGCCGGGCCGCCAGCCCGAGCGGGCCCAGGCTGCGCACCACGAGTCCCTCGCCCCGCCGGTCGCCCCGCCGGGTCGGCCGCAGGTCGGTGACCACGCGTCGGCGCTGCCCCGCGGGGACCGTCAGCCGCCGGCGGGTCTGGACCGCTCCGGCCGACGGCTGCCAGGCGTCGCGGATCAGCCCGCGCAGCGGACGCCGCCCGGTGTTGGTCACCAGGACCGCAGCCGACGAGGGCTCGCCGAGCCGTACCGGGGCGATCGGCTCCCGTTGCAGCACAAGGGATTTCGGCGAGGCCGCCAGGGCCGTGTCGGTGAGGACCGCGAACGCGACGACACCGGCCCAGCCGAGCAGGGTGACCCAGCCCGGGGCCAGGGCCACCGGGACCACCCCGATCAGGGCCAGCAGTGCGGCACGCCCGGTGATCGCCATGCGGCCCCCTCCGGTCCCAGTCTCTCAGTGGTCTCAGCGGGGAACCGGCACGGTGGCGAGAACGCTGTCGAGCACGCCGTCCGCGGTGCTGCCCTCGAGCTCGGCCTCGGGCCTCAGCTGCAACCGGTGCCGCAATGTCGGGCGGGCGAGCGCCTTGACGTCGTCCGGGGTGACGTAGTCGCGTCCGGACAACCAGGCCCAGGCGCGCGAGGTCGCCAGCAGCGCCGTCGCCCCCCGCGGCGAGACCCCCAGCGACAGGGACGGCGCCGAGCGGGTGGCCCGCACCAGGTCGACGACGTACCCCATCACCTCGGGCGTGACGGTGACGGCACCGAGGGCGGCGTGGGCCGCCGCGATGTCCGCGGCCGAGGCCGCCGGCCGCACCCCGGCCGCGGCCAGGTCGCGGGGGTCGAACCCCGCGGCGTGCCGGCCGAGCACCTCGAGTTCCACCTCGCGGGGCGGCAGCGGCATGGTCAGCTTGAGCAGGAACCGGTCCAGCTGCGCCTCGGGCAGCGGGTAGGTGCCCTCGTACTCCACCGGGTTCTGGGTGGCGGCGACCAGGAACGGCGTCGGCAGCGGTCTGGGGTCGCCCTCCACACTGACCTGGCGCTCCTCCATGGCCTCGAGCAGCGACGCCTGGGTCTTCGGCGGCGTTCGGTTGATCTCGTCGGCCAGCAGCAGGTTGGTGAACACGGGCCCGTCGCGGAAGGAGAACTCCGCGGTGCGGGCGTCGTAGACCAGCGATCCGGTCACGTCGCCGGGCATCAGGTCGGGAGTGAACTGCACGCGTGCCGTCCGCAGGTCCAGGGCGGCCGCGAACGCCCGCACCAGAAGGGTCTTCGCGACGCCGGGCACGCCCTCGAGCAGCACGTGCCCCCGGCACACCAGGGCGATCACGAGCCCGGACACCGCCGCGTCCTGGCCGACCACGGCCTTGGCCACCTCGGCCCTCACCCGCCCCAGCGCCTCGCGGGCAGCCGTGGTCTGCGTCATGTCGATCTGGGTCATCGTCCGTCCCGAGTCGTCGTGGAACCCCTGACATCCTGCTCGATCCGCGCCAGGTCGCCGGCGAGGCGCACCAGCGCGGCGTCGTCCTCCGGTGCCCGGCCGACCAGGACCGAGCGGACGGCGTCGGCGTCCCGGCCGGTCGCCGTCACCACGCGATCGGCCAGTTGTCCGGGCGTGGCGGCCTGGAGCCGACGGGCGAGGCGACGCAGCGCCGCGGTGCGCAGGACCGCGGCCGCCAGCGGCCGGGCCCGCGCCCGCCGGTAGAGTCGGGCGCGGCCCTCGGGGGTCTCGGCGGCGCGGACCACCACCGGCAGCGGCTCGGCCACCAGGGGCCCGAGCCGTCGTCCACGCCACAGCGCCACGACCAGCACCACCAGGGCGAGCTGGACGGGAACCCACCGGGTCCACGGCGGCAGCAGCTCGCCGATCGTCGGGGCCTGACCGGTGGGCAACTCGGCCGGGTCGGGGACGTACCACTGCAGCGTGCCGTGGTGGCCGAGCAGCCGCAGCGCCAGCGCGGCGTTCCCCTCGGCGGCCAGGTAGGCGTTGCGCAGCACGTCGGTCTGGCCCACCACCGTGATCCGGTTCCCGGGCCGATCGGCCACCACCACCGATCCGTTGCCGGTCCCCGGCCCCTCCGGGTAGCAGGCCGCGAGGCTCCCACCGTCGGTGGGTTCGGCGAGGCGGTAGAGCGACCCGCCCGCGCGGGCGGGGCCGGCGGCGATCGCGTCGGCGTCGTCGCAGCGGGGCTCGGCCGTGCGCGCGGACACCCGACCGTCGGGGACGACGTCCAGTCCCAGCGCGCCCAGGGCCACCGCGTCCGGGGCCAGCACGACCACGTCGGCGCGCGCCCCGGCCAGATCGAGCAGGGTGTCGTAGGGCGTCAGCCGGGGATCGGCGACCAGGATGGTCCCCTCGTCGGCGGGTCTGAGACCGGTGAGGCTGCGCACCACCTCGACCCGTACCCCGTGCGCCCGCAGGATCCGCACCACGGCCCGGGCGCCCTCCGGGGCGGCCGAGTCGGGGTCGAGGTTCCCCTCGCGGCGGGTCGCCGTGAGCGCGGCCAGCAGGCCGGTCACGACCAGCAGGGACAGGACGACCAGCGGCCATCGCCATCGCCGGCGGGTGAGGGCACCGGACACCGTCACGCCGGCACCCCCGGGGGCGCGGGGAGGGTGGCGCCGGCGAGCACCTCGGCGTCCACCGCGCGCAGCCGCTCCACGTGCTCGGCGGTGGCGGCCCGGCCGCCGTAGCGGACGGCGTCGAAGACCCGGGCCGCCTGGTGCAGCCCCTCCCGGAGCCCGCCCAGGACGGCGCCGGCCTCCTGGGCCACCTCGCCGGCGGTCCGGCCGGGGCGGGCGGCGAGAACGGTGCGCTCCTCGAGTTCCCGGGCGATCGCCCGGAACCGTTCCAGCACGGCGAGCTCCCAGTCGTTGCCCGCCTCGGCGGCCGCCGACGCGGCGCGGTGCTCGGCCGCCGTCCGCGTCGCGGCCTCACCGAATACCGAGCCCGCCGCCCCGGAACCGGTCACGGACCCCAGCCCGCCGGCGCGCCAGATCGCGTAGCCGACCACGCCGGCCACGACCGCGAGCAGGAGGCCGAGGCCGAGGGCCCACCACGCCGTACTGCCTGCGGGCAGGGCGTCCAGCCAACGTTGCACCTGGTCGAGCAGCCAGGCCAGCGCGCGCGTGACCAGGCCGGGACGGGCCTGCTGGTACTCGCGGTGGGAGAGCTCCTCGACGGCCCATCGGCGGGCCTGTTCGCTGTTCGGATCCAGCATGTCAGCCCCGGACGTCATCGACGCCGGCCGCGCGCATCAGCTCGACGTCCAGACCCTCGGCGCGCATCCGGCGATCGATGTAGAGCAGGCAGGTGACCGAGGCCGAGAACGGCGTGAGCACCGTGCCGGTGACGATCTCGGCCATGGCCGACAGCACCGCCGAGCCCATCAGCGAACCGGTGCTGCCGCCGCCCAGGCCCGTCCACAGCCCCGCGCCCGCGGAGAACGGCACTCCCAACACGCCGCCGACCGCACCGACCAACAGGCCGGTGAGCAGCAGGATCCCGAACAGCCGCCACCACGAGCCGCGGACCAGTTCCCACGACCGGCGCAGGGCCCCGGTGGGGCCGACGTTCTCCAGCAGCAGCGCGGGGGCGGCGAGCGCCAGTTTGACCCACAGATACGCCGCCGTCACCGTCACGGCGGGCACCCCCACGAGCAGCCCGACACCGACGGCGGCGGCGGTGGGCGCGCCGGCCGCGAACAGGCCGAGGCCCAGGCCGACCGCCAGCGCGACGAGGACCACGACCGCCAGCACCGGCAGCAGGCTCGCCAGGAGGCTGAGCCCGACGACGCCCCAGATGCGGTGTCGGACCCGCTGCCACAGCATCCCCGGCGGCATCCGGCGTCCGAGCACGGCCTCGCTCACCGCCGTCACCAGCAGAGCGCTCAGCACCGTCGTCGCCAGCGCCTTCACGAAGGTGCTGACCAGCACCCCGCCCATGCCCGTGGCCAGCGGCGCCAAGTCGGCGGCCGAGACGGCGTCGGACGCCGCGGCCTGGGTCAGGTCGACCGTCTGAGCCAGGTAGTAGTACTGGGGGAACAGTCCGACGAGTGCCCCGACCACCATGACGACCGCCGAGATGCCCAACATCGTGCGGGGGTTGGTCCGGATGGCCTGGAAGGCCCCGTCGAAGATCTCCCCGAGGGCCAGTGGCCGCAGCGGGATGATCCCCGGCCGCGGGCGCCAGGGCTGTGGCGTCGGGGGCCCGTACCCCGGGGGGCCCTCGCCGCCGCCCGAACCCTGGCCCGAACCCTGGCCTGGACCGTAACCCGGTGGTGGCGTGGGCTGTTGGCCCCACGGGGGCGGTTGCGCACCCTGGGGTGGTGGGCCCCATTGGGGCGATTGACCCCATTGCGGGGGTTGGCCCCACTGGGGCGACTGGCCCCACTCGCCCTGACCGGGCTGCTGGCTCACGGCAGGACCCCTTCTCCGTCGCTTGATCACTCGCCGCCGGGTGGTCGATCACGCAGTCCCGATTCTGCCCCGAACCGTGACCGAAGTGGGCACCTGCGCTCGTCGGTGCGTCGACGGTGACACCATGAGCCCATGAGAGGACGCGTGCTGGTGGTCGACGACGACACGGCCCTGGCCGAGATGCTCGGCATCGTGCTGCGCGGTGAGGGTTACGAACCGGTCTTCTGCGCGGACGGTTCCGGGGCGCTCGAGGTGTTCCGGGCCACGCACCCCGACCTCGTGCTGCTCGACATCATGCTGCCGGGCAGGGACGGCATCGAGGTCTGCCGGCTGATCCGCGCAGAATCCGGTGTGCCGATCGTGATGCTGACGGCCAAGACCGACACCGTGGAGGTCGTCCTGGGCCTGGAGTCGGGGGCCGACGACTATGTGGTCAAGCCGTTCAAGCCCAAGGAACTCGTGGCGCGGATCCGCGCGCGGATGCGTCGCAGTGACGAGCCGGCCCCCGAGATGCTCGAGCTGGCCGATCTGAGGATCGACGTCGCCGGCCACTCGGTGCGCCGTGGCCACGAGGCGATCGGGCTCACCCCGCTGGAGTTCGACCTGCTCGTCGCGCTCGCCCGCAAGCCCTGGCAGGTCTTCACCCGCGAGGTGCTGCTGGAGCAGGTCTGGGGGTACCGGCACGCCGCCGACACCCGGTTGGTCAACGTCCACGTGCAGCGGCTACGGTCCAAGATCGAGCGGGACCCCGAACGCCCCGAGATCGTGGTGACGGTGCGCGGGGTCGGCTACAAGGCGGGCCCCGCCTAGTGGCCGCTGGGTTCGTCCCGGGCCTGCGCCGCAGGGTCCGGCCGTACGTTCGGAGGGGGCGCAGCCGCTGGCGGCGTTCGCTCATGCTGCGGGTCGTGGCGACCACCGTGGCGCTGGGGGTCCTGGTCCTGCTGGTCGTGGGCCAGCTCCTGCTGCAGGCGATCAGCGACGGCCTGGTCTCCTCGGCGGTCACCGCCGCGGAGAACGACGCCACCCAACAGGTCAAGAACACCATCGCGGCGCGGCGCGCCACCACCTTCGAGGACGCCCAGGAGTTCCGGACGTGGATCCGGGACAAGCTCAACGAGTTGTACGGGCCCACCGACGCGCCGCTGCGCTATGTCGCCGTCCGCAAGGAGATCGGGACGGCGCCGGGCCCGATCAGCGACCAGAGCCGAGGCGTGGACGCCCGCGCCATCCCAACCGAGCTGCGGCACGAGGTGGCCGACAGTCCCGATCAGCTCGTCACCCAGGTGCTCACACTGCCGATCGGCGAGGTGGGCACCGCCGTCGGGCGCCGGGCGATAGCCGTCGGGACGCTGCTCGACCTCGGCCCGATCGCCGGGGCCGACCAGGGCGGCGGGTACGAGCTGTACTTCGTCTATCCCCTCGACCGCGAGGTGGACATCCTCGCCAACGTGCAGCGCACCTTCCTGGTCGGCTCCGTGGCGCTGGTCGTCCTGATCGGCCTGGTGGCCTGGGTTGTGACCCGACAGGTGGTCGACCCGGTGCGGCAGGCGGCGCTGGCGGCCGAGCAGCTGGCCGCCGGGCGCCTGGACCGCCGGATGCCGGTGCGCGGCGAGGACGAGCTGGCCCGCTTGGGCCGGGCGTTCAACGAGATGGCCGCCAGCCTGGAGCGCCAGATCCACCAGCTCGAGGAGCTCTCCCGGGTGCAGCGTCGGTTCGTCTCCGACGTCTCCCACGAACTGCGCACCCCGCTGACCACCATCCGGATGGCCAGCGAGGTGATCCACGAGGCCCGCGAGGACTTCGACCCGTCCTTGGCGCGGACCTCCGAGCTGCTGCTCACCCAGCTCGACCGGTTCGAGTCGTTGCTCTCGGACCTGTTGGAGGTCAGCCGGTTCGACGCGGGTGCCGCGGTCCTGGAGGCCGAACAGGTCGACGTCCGCAAGATCGTGCATCGGGTGGTCGAGCATCTGCGGCCGCTGGCCGACCGCAAGCGGAGCCGGCTGCTGGTGCACGAGCCGCAGAACGCGGTCGTGGCGGAGGTCGACCCGCGCCGGGTGGAGCGGATCGTGCGCAATCTCGTGGCGAACGCCATCGAGCACGGCGAGGGGCGTCCGATCGACCTACGGGTGGCCGAGGACGACGGCGCCGTCGCCATCGGGGTGCGCGACCACGGGGCGGGTCTGAGCCAGGCCGATGTACGGCTGGTGTTCGATCGGTTCTGGCGTGCCGACCCGGCTCGGGCCCGGACCACCGGCGGCACCGGGCTGGGGCTGGCGATCTCGCTGGAGGACGCCCATCTGCACGGCGGTTGGCTGCAGGCGTGGGGCGAGCCCGGCCACGGCGCGCACTTCCGGCTCACCCTTCCCCGATCCCGCGGCGCCGTGCTGGCCGGCTCCCCGCTCGCGCTGGCGCCGAGGGACGCCCCGAGACCCGCCCGGCCGAGCGACCTGCTGACCGCGACGGAACGCACGTGAACGGCCGTCGGCGTCGCGGGGCGGCGGCCGCCCTGGCGATGGCGTGCGCCCTGCTCGGCGGCTGCGTGAGCATCCCCTCGCAGGGGCCGCCGATCCCGGGGCGCTCGCTGGTGGACGCGCAACGGCCGCCGCGGGTGCAGTTCTACGCCTACGATCCCGAGGTCGGGGACACCCCGACCGGGATCGTGCGCGGATTCCTGAGGGCCGCGGCGGACTTCTCCTTCGACCACAAGGTGGCCCGCAGCTATCTGACCCCCGAGCAGCGCTCCGAATGGCGGCCCGACGCACCGGTCGTGGTCTACGGCGGGCAGGCCGACATCGCCGACGTGGTGGACGGCGCGACGCCCTCCGCGACCTCCGATGCGGCCTCAAGCCCGGCCTCCAGCCCGGCCTCCGCCTCGACGTCGGCGGCGCCGTCCGGTACGCCGTCCGACCCGTCGCCGACGGTCTCACCCGTTCCGGGCGCCGAGGTCAGCGTCCGGGTGGAGGTCCGGGTGGTCGCCCGGATCGACGATAGGGGGGTGTACGCGCCCTCGCCGGCGGGCGACGTGCAGCGGGTCACCTTCCGGTTGGTCC
The DNA here is from genome assembly GCA_964469635.1 of uncultured Kineosporiaceae bacterium. Lineage (GTDB taxonomy): Bacteria > Actinomycetota > Actinomycetes > Actinomycetales > Kineosporiaceae > JADJPO01. Next base: position 4,302 of record CAYYCE010000006.1, on the reverse strand, counting down.
CGGTCAACGGACAGTGGCGGATCTCCAACCCGGTGGACGGCGTACTGATCTCCGAGGACGACTTCCAGGTCACCTTCGGCGACGTCTCGCTCTACTTCCCCGAGCGCACCGGGCGCTGGCTGATCCCGGACGTGCGCTGGTTCCCACTGGCCACCGCGGCCTCGGGACAGGCCGCCCAGCCCCAGGCGTCCGCGCTCGTGTCGGCCCTGCTCGACGGTCCCTCGCCGTGGCTGTCGGCCGCGGTGGCGTCGGCCGCCCCGCAGGGCACGGAGCTGACCGCCAACGGGGTGCGCATCGACAGCGGCGTCGTCACCATCGACCTGACCCGGCGCGCACGCGACGCCACGCCGGCCCAACGGCAGGTGCTCTTCGCGCAGATGCAGGCCACGCTCACCAAGGCCGTCTCGCTGCTCGGCGCGGTCACCCGGGTCATGCTGACGGTGGAGCAGGCTCGGTTCGAGGTTCCGTTGACCGCCGTGTACATGCCCAAACCGGCCGACGAGGCGCCGGTGGACTCCCATCCGGTGGTGCTGGACTCGGCGAACCGGCTGGCCCGGCTGGACCAGTTGGCCGCGACGACGGTCGAGGGACTGCCCGCGCTGGGGCCGGACGCCATCCGCCCGGCGGTCAGCGTGGACGGTAAATCGTACGCGGCGATCATCAACGGCGGTTCCTCCCTGGTCACGCTGTCCGAGAGCACCTCCCCCCGGATCCAGGTGCGCGCCCCCGGCCTGACCACCCCCTCGTTCGACTCCTCCGGCTGGGTGTGGCCCTCACCCGGCAGCAGCGACGGCGTGCTCTGGGCGGTTCGCGGCACCGAGCGGCTCTCGGTGCCGGCGCCGTGGCTGTCGGGTCTGCAGGTCCGCAGCCTGCGGATCAGCCGCGAGGGGTCCCGGGCCCTCGTGGTCGCGGCCAGGGGCCGGCAGTCCTATGTGTTCGTCGCGGCCGTGACGCGCGATGCGGTCGGCCTGCCGATCGGCCTGACCGCCCCTCCGCTGCGCCTGGTCGCCGCGATGACCGACGCCCGCGACGGGGCATGGTTGGACTCGGTGCGGGTCGCGGTCCTCGGCACCATGCCCTCGACCGGCGAACGGGCCATCCACCTGATCGAGATCGGCGGCAAAGTGGTGACCGGGGTCTCCGCGCCCGAAGCCGTGGCGCTCACCGTGGGCAGCAGCCAGTACCAGGTCTGGATCCAGACCCCGGAGGGCGCCGCATTCCAGGTGGGCGCCGGGTTCCGGACGTTGCCCGGGCTGAGCTGGCCCAGCGTCCCGGGGTGATCCCGGGCGCTGGGTCGCCCACGCCACGTCGTCCTCGTCGCGTCCCCAACCCGCTCTGCCTCGCCGCGTCGTCCACAGGATCCGTCGGCGGCGGCCGAGCGGACCGGCCGCGGTGTGCAGCATGGGCGGGGTGACGATCATCGATGCGCCCCGTCGGGTGCTGCGGCTGTTGACGCCCCTGGCCGATCTGGTGCTGCCCCGCGACTGCGCCGGCTGCGGGGCTCCGGACCGGGCGGTGTGCCCCCGGTGCGCCTCGGCGTTCGCGGTGCCGTCCGGCGGCGTCGCACCCGAACCTCCGCTGACCCCGGCCCAGCGGGAGCTTCTCGGGGCGCTGCCGGTGGCCAGTTGCGTGCCCTTCGAGGGCGAGGTCGCCCAGTTGATCCACCGCTGGAAGGACGGCGGCCGTCGCGACCTGACCGACGTCCTGGCCGAGCCGTTGGCCCGCGCGGTGGCCGGGGTCGTCGCCCGGGCGGTGCCGGCCGGCTCCGCGGGGGAGGTGCTGCTGGTGCCGGTGCCCACGTCCCGAGCCGCGGTGCGGCGGCGGGGCGGGGACGTCATGGCCGCCCTGACCGGCGACGCCTGCCGGCGGCTGCGTGCCGGGCCGGCGTGGGCACCGGCGGGGGTGCGCTGGCGACCCTCCCTCGTGCTTGCCCGTCGGCGGCGCACCGCCGACCAGGCCGGTCTGGACCTGGAGCGGCGGGCGGCGAACGTGGGCCACGCGTTCGCGGCGAGGCGCTCGCCCCCGACGGACCATGAAGGTGGGACGGGCGCGGTGGACGGGGGCGGGTGCGTGGTCGTGGACGACGTGCTGACCAGCGGTGCCAGCGCGGCCGAGGCGATCCGGGCGCTGCGTGCCCGGGGCTGGCGCGTTCTCGGCGTGGCTACCGTGTGTGCTACCCCACGACGCGCCCGGTCAACCGCATGACCGCTGTCGGCGGGCACGGGACTGCACTAGCGTGGGTGCCAGGACCACTGCTCGGCCGAGGCCAAGGAGGCTCCCGTGGAAATCGTGATCACCGGTCGACACACCGACGTGCCCGATCGGTTCCGGCGGCTGGCGGAGGAGAAGCTGGTCAAGGTCGGCCAGCTCGCCCCGAAGGCCCACCGGGCCGTCGTCGAGCTGTCCCACGAGCGCAATCCGCGGCAGAGCCAGATCGCCGACAAGGTGGAGATCACGTTGCGGGGCAAGGGCCCGGTGATCCGGGCGGAGGCCCGCGCCGACGAGCCGGCCGCCGCCCTGGACCTCGCGATGGGCAAGCTGCTCGAGCGGCTGCGCCGCAGCGGTGACCGGCGCAAGGTGCATCACGGCCGCCAGCGCCCCGCCACGGTCCGTGTTCCCGGGGCCCTCGTCGAGGCCGCCCCGGCGGTCAACGGCCTGGTCACCGAGGCCGGGGTGGACGGCCACGAGGGTGACGAACTCGACGCAAGTCCAGTGGTGATCCGCACCAAGGACCACACCGCACCGCCGATGACCGTCGACCAGGCCCTCTACGAGATGGAGATGGTCCAGCACGACTTCTACCTGTTCCAGGACGTCGAGTGCGGTCTGCCCAGTGTGGTCTACCGGCGTCACGGCTGGAACTACGGCGTCATCCGGCTGAGCGTGCAGGAGGGTGCGGAGGGCGGCGACTGATCCGGTGCCCACGACGGGTCTCGGCCCGGGCGAGGCCCGTCGGATCGCCGTCGCGGCCCAGGGGCTCGGTCGCACCCGCCGCCCCTCGGTCGTCACGCGGCGCCACCTCGACCGGGTCCTCGACAGCGTCGCCGTCCTCCAGATCGACTCGGTCAACGTCCTGACCCGCAGCCACTACCTGCCGGTCTTCGCCCGGCTCGGTCCATATCCGCAGCGCCTGCTGGACGAGGCCGCCCACCGGCATCCGCGCCGGTTGGTCGAGTACTGGGGGCACCAGGCCTCCTACACCTCCCCGGCGACGCATCGGCTGCTGGGGTTCCGGATGGCCCAGGCCGATCGGGAGAGCTGGGCCGGGATGCGGCGGGTGGCGGCCGACCACCCCGGGCTGCTGGAGTCCGTCCGTGAGGTGGTGGCGGAGGCGGGCCCGCTCACCTCGGCGCAGATCGAGCAGGCCCTGGGGCGACGGGGCCCGGCCGAACGTTCCGAGTGGGGCTGGAACTGGACCCGGCAGAAGATGGCCGTGGAGTACCTGTTCCGGGCGGGCAGGCTGGCGAGCGCGGGACGGACCGGCCAGTTCGAGCGACTCTACGACCTGCCGGAGCGGGTGATTCCGGACGTCCTCGACGCCCCCGGCCCGCCGGGGGAGGCCGAGGCCTGCCGCGAACTCGTGGCCCTGGCCGGCCGGTGTCTCGGGGTGGCCACCGAACCCTGTCTGCGTGACTACTTCCGGTTGACCCCGGAACAGTCCCGGCGTGCGGTCGCCGAACTCCTCGAGGAGGGCCGGTTGATCCCGGTCCGAATCTCGGGCTGGCGGCGCCCGGCCTACCTGGACCCGGGAGCCCGGATCCCCACGCGGATCGGCGGGTCGGCACTGCTCAGCCCGTTCGACTCCCTGATCTGGTTCCGTCGCCGCACCGAGGAACTGTTCGGATTCCGTTACCGGGTCGAGATCTACACCCCGGCAGCGCGGCGGGTGCACGGCTACTACGTCCTGCCCTATCTGATGGGGGACCGGCTCGTGGCCCGCATCGACGTCAAGGCGGACCGGGCGACAGGGACGCTGTCGGTGCCGGCCGCCTGGATCGAGGACGAACCCGTCCGGGGGCGCCTGGCCGCCGGGGCCGTGGCCGAGTCGCTGGCCGCCGACCTGACCCGGCTGGCGACCTGGCTCGGTCTGGACCGGGTGGGGGTGGCCGACCGCGGCACCTTGTCGGGCGACCTACATCGGGCGTTCGGCGGAGGAGGCCCGAGGCGGTCCGGATGATCGCATAGGATGCTCTGCGGTGGGGACCGAGCGAGCGGTTGCCCGAACGCTCCTGGAGCAACGAATGCCTTGCATCGCAACCCTTTTCGCTGCCTTGGCAGTTCTCATCCCGGCGTCGGTCCCCG
>CAYYCE010000005.1:16554-22071 GCA_964469635.1 uncultured Kineosporiaceae bacterium | reverse complement strand
AACGGCTCGCGCAATCGGATCCAGACCCCGGTGCTGCTGGAGACCACCGAGAAGTACGGCTTCACAGCGCTGATCGGCGGAGCACGGCGTGACGAGGAGAAGGCCAGGGCCAAGGAGCGGGTCTTCTCGTTCCGTGACGAGTTCGGCCAGTGGGACCCGAAGAACCAGCGTCCGGAGCTGTGGGGTCTGTACAACGCCAGGGTGCACCTCGGCGAGAGCATCCGGGTCTTCCCGTTGTCCAACTGGACGGAGCTCGACGTGTGGCAGTACATCGCCGCGCGGCGCGTGCAGATCCCTGCGCTCTACTACGCGCACGAGCGCGAGGTGTTCGAGCGCAACGGGATGCTGTTCGCGAACAACGAGTTCTGCCGCCCCAGGAACGGCGAGGAGACCTTCGTCGCCCGGGTGCGCTACCGCACCGTGGGCGACGCGACGCTGACGGCTGCGGTTCGGTCCGATGCCGGCGACGCCGAGGCGGTGATCGCCGAGGTGGCCGCGACCCGGATCACCGAGCGTGGCGCCACCCGGGGTGACGACAGGGTGAGCGAGGCCGCCATGGAGGACCGCAAGAAGGAGGGCTACTTCTGATGGAGCTGTTGCGGTTCGCCACCGCCGGATCGGTCGACGACGGCAAGTCCACACTGATCGGGCGCCTGCTCTACGACTCGAAGTCGATCTTCGAGGACCAGCTCGACGCGGTCGAGGCGACCAGCCGTCTGCGCGGAGACGCCTACACCGACCTCGCGCTGCTCACGGACGGACTGCGCGCCGAGCGTGAGCAGGGCATCACGATCGACGTCGCCTACCGCTACTTCGCGACCCCGCGCCGCAAGTTCATCATCGCCGACACCCCCGGGCACATCCAGTACACCCGGAACATGGTCACCGGCGCCTCCACCGCGGCTCTGGCGGTCGTCCTGGTGGACGCGCGCAAGGGGCTGGTCGAGCAGTCCCGGCGGCACGCCTTCATCGCCACCCTGCTACGGGTGCCGCACCTGGTGCTGGCGATCAACAAGATGGACCTGGTCGACTACTCGCGCGAGGCGTACGAGCGGATCCACGACGAGTTCATCGGGTTCGCCACCAAACTCGACGTCCCCGACCTGACCGTGATCCCGATCTCGGCGCTGCACGGCGACAACATCGTCACCCGCTCGGCGAACACGCCCTGGTACGACGGGCCGTCTCTGCTGCACCATCTCGAGCACGTGCACGTCTCCAGCGACCGCAACCTGATCGATGCCCGGTTCCCGGTGCAGTACGTGATCCGGCCGCAGTCGGCGACCCTGCATGACTACCGCGGCTACGCCGGCACCATCGCCTCCGGGGTGTTCAAACCGGGGGACGAGGTGATCGTGCTGCCGTCCGGCTTCGGCAGCCGGATCGCCTCGATCGAGACCATGGACGGGCCCGTCGACGAGGCCTTCCCGCCGATGTCGGTCACCATGCGGCTGACCGACGAGATCGACATCAGTCGAGGCGACATGATCTGTCGGCCGAACAACAGGCCCATGGTCACCCAGGACGTCGAGGCGATGATCTGCTGGATGAGCGACCGGCCGCTGGCGGTGGGGCAGAAACTGGCGCTGAAGCACACCACCAAGTCGGTGCGCACCATGGTCAAGTCGCTGCGCTACACCCTGGACGTCAACACGCTGCACCGCAACGAGGGGACGTCCTCGCTGGGCCTTAACGAGATCGGCAGGGTGCTGCTGCGCACCACCGGTCCGCTGTTCGCCGACCCCTATCGGCGCAACCGGCACACCGGCGGGTTCGTCCTGATCGACGAGGCCACCAACATCACCGTCGCCGCGGGCATGATCCTCGAGAGCTGACCCCCGCCGTCGCCCCATCCACCCCTTCGGTGCCACCCCTTCGGTGCCACCCCTTCGGGACTGCGTGGCGTCCCACCCACCCCCACCGGGCACGGCGTGACGTTGCACCCGCCAGACGGGCACGGCGTGACGTCGTGCCCGGCGGGGGTGGGCACGGCGTGACGTTGTGCCCAGGCCGGACGGGTGCTAAGGCCCGGGCCGCTCTGCGCCGATCAGGTGAGCAGGGACCGGGTCGCACCCAGGCGAGCCGGGCCGTGCGAAGGAGTCTGGTGTGGGTAGGCGGCTCGACGTCCTCATGGTGTGCTCGAGCGGGGGACACCTCGCGCAGTTGGCCGCGCTGGCGCCGTGGAGCGAGCGCCACCGCCGTCGCTGGGTCTGCTTCGACACCCCGGACGCCGTCGGCGTGCTGCGAGGCGAGGAGGTCACCTGGGCCCACCACCCGACCACCCGCAACGCGCTCAACCTGGTGCGCAACGTCGCACTGGCCTGGCGTGACCTGCGCCGGCGCCGACCGGACGTCGTGGTCTCCACCGGGGCGGGGGTGGCCGTGCCGTTCTTCGTGGTGGCCCGGCTGCTGGGGATCCCCACCGTGTTCCTGGAGGTCTACGACCGGCTGGACACCCCGACGCTGACGGGCCGGCTGTGTCGTCCCTTCGCCACCGCGATGCTCGTGCAGTGGGAGGAACAGCGCCGGCTCTACCGGGGCGCCGAGGTCGTGGGGTGCGTGCTGTGAGTGAGCAGGCCAAGCGCGCCCAGGCGGTGGTGGCCGCCCCGGTGCTGCGCCGGATGTTCGTGTCGGTGGGCACCGATCACCACCCGTTCGAGCGGTTGATCGCCTGGGCGGAGAACTGGGCGGACCGGGTGGACGACTGGGAGGTCCGCGTCCAGTACGGGCGCAGTCGGGCCCCTCGCCGCGGGGTCGGCTTCGACTTCTGTGATCACGATCGGCTGCAGAGCCTGCTCGAGAGCGCGGACGTCGTGGTCACGCACGGCGGGCCCGCCACGATCACCGAGGCGCGCCGGCTCGGCCATCGCCCGATCGTCGTACCCCGCAACCCGGCGCTCGGCGAGCACGTGGACGACCACCAGCGGTTGTTCGCCCGCCGACTGGCCTCGGCGGGCGTGGTCGAGGTGGCGGACACCGAGGACGACTTCCTGGCCGCGGTGGTGGCCCATTCCTACCTGCCGCGGCAGCGGACGTCCGAGGAGGAGATACCGCCGGGGGTGTTCCGAGTCGGGGCCGTGGTGGAGCGCGTGGTCGCCCGGCGGCGCCATTGACGGGGTTCGTCCCCCACCCTCCGGAACGGCACCTAGGGCGATCGTACGGATACGGGTTGTCACCGATCTTGATAGTCTGGCGGCCGTGCGGCGGCCCCTCCAACGACTCGGCGGACGGGACCCGCAGGACATCGCGACCGACCCCATCGACCTGAGGGAGATCCGTCGGGCGGCCCCGCCCCGGGCGGAACTGGTCCAGCGTCGTCTGGAGCGCGAGGTCCGCCCGGACCCGCCGGAGCATTCGGCGCGGTTCACGATGATCGGGGCGCCGATCCCGGATGCCGACATCGCCGACCCGGTCGAGGAGTCCTGGTCCGGCGAGGGGCTCTGGGCAGGACTGTGCCACTGGTGGTCGCAGCGGTGGACCCGGCGCCGGCGCCGCCAGGTCCGGGCCGGGATGTTCATGATGGCGGCGGTTCTGGCGGCGGCCCTGGTCCTGATGGCCGTGGTGAGTGCGCTCCACGACGGCCCGCTGTCGCGGTGACGGTCCCGACGAGGTGACGAAACCAGGTTGGCCGCCGGCGGCCCCGACCGGTTGACTGGTCCGGTGACCTCCCCCGACGCCACCGGTCCCGACACGCCCCGATCGCAACGGATCGGCCGCCACTGCGAGCGCTCCCGGAGCGAGCGCGCTGCGTTGGACGCCGTCCTCGACTCCTCGGCGGTGGGCACCCTCTCGACCGTGATCGAGGGCCGGCCGTGGGTGGTGCCCATGCTCTACGCGCGCGACGGCGACCGGTTGGTGCTGCACGGGTCGACAGGGGCCGGCGCCCTGCGGCACGTCGCGGCCGGGTCGCCGGCGGCGCTGTCGGTGGTCCTGCTCGACGGTCTGGTCGTCGCCCAGACGACGTTCGAGTCCTCGGCGAACTACCGATCGGCCGTGGTGCACGGCGTACTGCGCCCGCTGACCGGCGACGAGAAGGTCCGGGCCCTGAACCTGTTGTCGGACAGCGTGATTCCGGGCCGTACCGCCGAGGTGCGCCCCATGAACGGCAAGGAACTGGCGGCCACGCTGGCCATGGAGCTGGCGATCACGGACGGGGGGTGGACGGTCAAGATCCGCTCCGGGCCCCCCGCCCCGATCCAGGACGACGCGACGGATGACGAGCGCGCGGCCTGGACCGGTGTCGTCCCGACGACGATCACGGCCGGTGATCCGCTGCCCAGCCCCTGGTGCCCGCCCGGGGCCCCGGTCCCGGAATCGGTCCGGCGGCTGGTGGCCCGCCACCGCTGACCACCGCTCCTGCACCGCGGTGGGCCGGCCCAGCCCAGCCCGGATCAGTCCCAGGGCAGTTCGCGGCCCAGCAGCTCGGCCAGGGCCGTATTGTGCGGGCGGTAGAACTCGCGCAGTTCGGCCTCGACGTCCGGATCCATCGGGTCGGCGGGCCGGTGGTTGTGGCGCTCGATCCGGGGGATCGGCGACGGGTCGATTCCCAGGAAGCGGGCCATCTCGTCCATCACCGCCTGCTCGTCGCGGTACATGTCCTCGCTGACCAGCACCAGCACCCGCTCGCGGCCGACGGCCGCGAACCAGCGCTCCAGCTGAGGGGCGTAGACGCCGCGCTCGCGGTAGGTGTACCAGTCGTGCGCGCGGCCGTAGTAGTACGGGTCGGCCGCCATCCGCTTCGCCTCATCCGTGGTCCTGACCTGCTCGGCGGCCAGGGCCTGGGCGAAGCCGAGCGGCTCAACGCCGTTGTCCACCCGCTCCCAGTAATGGCTGTGGGCCCGGGCGACCGGGTCGCGCAGCAGCACGAGGAACCTGGCCTCGGGCAGGTCCCGGGCCACCCGCGCCGGCACCCGTGGGTCGAACAGGTAGTAGGGGCTCGACTCCCCGGTGATCACCCGCCTGCCGAGCCGGCGCTGCAGCGCGTGCCGGGCCGCCACGGTCGGGAAGTGGCCTCGGTACCAGTCCGGTCCGAGGTCGTAGTGCCAGTAGAAGTAGTGCGGGCTCTTCAGGTGCTCCCAGCGGGTGACCATCGGCATCACCTGCGGGTGCTGGATCAGATAGCGCCAGGCGGACGTCGAGCCGCCCCGCTTGGTGCCCAGCACCAGGAAGTCCGGCATCGGCCGCCAGGTCGCGGTCAGCGAGCCGTAGCCCCGCACCGCCTGCTTGGCGGCGCCCTTGGCCTGTTCGGGCACCAGGGCCTTGAGGGTCCTCTCCAGGGTGCTCATGCCGGCCTTCCTCCAGTCGTGGTGAGGGAGCGGTTCTCACGCCGCCGCAGCGCGGCGAGGAGTTCGTCGAGGCCGAGCGGACGCCGTTGCGCGCCGAGCGCGGCCAGGTAGCAGGCGGCGGCGATCAGGCCGCCGCCGACGAGGGTGACGGCGGGTGACCGACCGCCGGGCAGCGCCCCGCCGGTCAGCCGAACCGCGAGGGCGGGCAGCCCGAAGCCCATCAGGACGGTCA
>CAYYCE010000005.1:0-16454 GCA_964469635.1 uncultured Kineosporiaceae bacterium | reverse complement strand
CGGCGTCGACGAGCATGGCGGCCGACCAGCCGAGCGCGGCGCCGAGGATCCCCAGCCGAGGCACGAGCAGCCAGTCCAGGCCCAGCATCGTGACCATGGCGGCCGCCGTGTTGGCCGCCGCCCAGTGGCTGTGATGGGCCATGTTGAGCACCGTGTTCGCGTTCCCGGTCGCGACGACGGCCAGCATGGCCAGGCAGAGCAGCGTCAGAGTCGGTGCGGCCGACGAGAATCCGTCGCCGAGGACGGCGAGGACCCCCGGGGCGAAGACGCCCATGGCCAGGTAGACCGGCCAGGTGGACAGGATCGCCCAGCGGACGCTCAACCGGTACACGTCCTGGGCCCCGGGCAGATCGGCGGTGGCGAACGCCGCGGCCAGCAGCGGACCCACCGAGAGCCGGACGGCCTGCAGCGCAAAGGTTCCGCTGGTGACGAACCGGCTGGCTGCCGCGTAGACCGCGCCCTGGGAGGCGCCGAGCAGAGCCGTGACCAGGACGACGTCCGCCCACACCACGACGATCTCGAACGTCGCCGCGACGCCACGGGGGGCGGTGGCCCGCCAGAAGGTGATCGCCGTCCGCGGTTCACCGTTCTGTTCGTCGTCCGGTCCGTCGGCCCGGGTGGCCGGAGTGGACGGCGGCAGCAGCCGGCGCACCTCGCGCACCGCCACGGCCAGGGCCGGCACCAGCGGCAGCGCCCAGGCCAGCACCACCGCGGCGGACGGTTGGGCCGCGCGCCAGGCCGCGACCGCCGCCACCGCCACCGCCACGGGGCGGGTCACGGGCAGGAACACCTGCTGCACCGTGGTGAACGTGCGCAGCGATCCCAGACCGCGGGCCGCCCCGTTGAGCAGCACCACCGAGAGCGTCGAGAGCACCAGGAACGGGGACAGCACCCGCAGCGAGGTGGCCATCGCCCCGGCGGTCTCGGGCGGGAACAGCCGCTCGGCGATCGGGGCGGCGAACAGGAAAGCGATCAGCGCGACCGCCGCGGCGGCCGCCAGCACCGGGCGCACCGCGTAGCCGAGCATGGGGCGCAGCAGGTCGGGCCGACGGTGTGCGCGCAGTCCCGACAGGGAGCGCACCAGCCCGGTGTCGCTGCCCAGCGTCAGCACCGCGGTGGCGATGGTGAACAGCGCCACCGACGTGAAGTAGATCCCCGCGTCGTGGGCGGACAGCAGCCGGCCCACGACGATGGTCAGCGCCAGGCCGCCCGCCCCCGCCGCCACGGCGCCCAGCAACCCGAGGGCGCCGTGCCGGGCCGCGGTCGCGGTGACGTCTGTGCTCACAGCCCCCTGCCGTGCCGGTGGAGGTACCGCTGCACCCGGTCGGCGCCGACCACGCCGCTGGCCACGATCGCCGCCACCACGCCCCGCGGCTCGCCCGGGTGCAGCCGCAGGGTGTGCACCGCCGCCCGCATCGCCTCGCGGCGTCGTCCCATCGCCGCCAGGGCGATCGCCTGCTGCCCTCGGATCCGGGCCCGGCCCCGGGGCGCCTGGCCGAACTGGGGGTGCTTGGCCAGCAGTGCGTCCAGGCTGTCGTGGATCAGCTGCCATTTCGAGAAGTAGTACGACGACCCGTGCCAGTGCACCCTCACGAGGGGTCGGGGCACCGACAGCACCGGGCCGAGGGCCGCCGCCCGCAGCAGCAGGTCGTAGTCCTCGCCGTAGCCGCCGGGCAGATCCTCGTCGACCAGGCCCACGCGGTCGATCAGGTCGGCCCGGCGGAACAGGAACGTCGAGGGGTGCAGCTCCATGATCCGGCGGTCGAGCAGATCCTCCAGCGTGGTCGGCCGCAGTGGGCCGGGGCGGGGGTTCTCGACCCCGTGGGTGACCACCGTGATCCCGGTGGCGACCATGGAGGCCGAGCAGGACCGGGTGAGTACCGGCACCTGGGCGCGCAACTTGTCGGGGAGCCACTCGTCGTCGTCGTCGCAGAAGGCGACCAGATCGTGGGAGGCGGCCAGGATGCCGCTGTTCCGGGCGCCCGGCAGACCCTTGCTGCGCGTGTTGGGGATCTGGCGCAGGTCGACGCCGGCGCGCAGCTCGTCGTCCAGCGTCCGTTCGAGGACGGCGGTGGCCTCCGCGGACGGCGTCCCGTCGCGGACCACGACGATCTCGATCGCGCCGGAGTACTCCTGGGCGGCGATGCTGCGGACGGCGCGCAGCAGCAGCCGTTCCCGGTCCACCGTCGGCACGACGACGCTGACGGCAGGCGGGTCCTGCGGCGCGCGGCGCTGCGCCGGCAGGGCGTCCGGCAGCGACCGGGCGGGCGGGGTCGAGGCCATACGGGGCCATCGACATCCCGGCGGGCCCGCTTGAGCGTCAGGAACCGCCGCGGCGCGGTGCGGGCGGGGCGAGCGGGACCTCCAGCGAGCGCATCACGGCGACGGCGTCCGGATCCAGGCCGGCCGGCAGGCCCCGACCGGCGGCGAGCAGCCCGAGAGCGCCGGCCATGGTCTCGATGACGTGGAACCGGACCAGCGTGGGGGCCAGTGCCGGCGCGATCCCCAGGGTGGTCAGCAGCCGCGGGGCGTCGGCGGTCATCGCCGCGACCGCCTCGCCGAACGTGGCGTCGCCGGCGGCGTGGTGGACCTGGAACACCCACCGCAGGGCGTCGAGGCCGAGCGGGCCCTGTGGGTTGCCGTACTCGAGGTCCCACACCCAGACGGTGTCGCTGGCACCGCGGCCGCCGGCGGACGGCGCCGAGACCAGGCCCATGTTCCAGGGCGTCCAGTCACCGTGACAGGCTCCTACGGGCACCGGCACGCCGGCGTCGGCGCGGTGGGCCGAGGCCACCAGCCGGTCGAGCCCGGCCACCAGATCGGGCCGGACGCCGCGCACCGCCCGACCGGCCTCCACCCGGGCCATCACGTCGTCCCACAGGGCCGTCTGCGCCATCGGCATCGTCCGGATCGGTCCCAGGCATTCGCCCAGCGAGACCAGGGCCCGCAGGGTGATCGCCTCGTCGTCCTCGTCGAGGCGGCGCGCCTGAGGCGGCAGCGGTTCGACCACCGAATAGGCGAACGGCCCGCACCGCCCGGCGGCGAGCACCGCCGGCAGCCGTACCGGTGAACCCGGTTCCTGCAACCCCTCGCCGAACCGCTCCAGCAGGTCCGCCTCGGTCAGCACCCGCTCGCCGGTGGCCTCGTCCGAGGCGACCTTGGCGAAGGCCACCACGTGGCCGTGGGCGTCCACGAGCTGCACCGTGGGCTTGGCACGCGCGTGGAAGTCGCGCAGGCTGACGGCGGTCGCGACGGCCCCGGGGGCGTGCCTGCGCAGGTGCCTGGTGATCACCACGGCGTCGACGTCCTCATCGCTGATCGCGGCGGGCACCGACAGCCGCAGCACGCTGCGCGAGCGGTGGACGGCGGCGAGTATGGGGATGGCGGCCGCGGCCAGCCGGCGCGCGCCGGCGAGCCGGGTGGAGCGCAGCCCGTTGTGCGAGACGATCACCTGCGCCGCCGAGGCGACGTCGACGGGCAGCAGGTACCGCGGTGCCGACCGGCCGGGGATCACCCGCCAGGCCTCGACCTCGCGGAACCCCTCGGGGACCGGCCCGTAGGCCAGGTTCACCTGGAACGGCGCGGGCGGGAACAGGTGCTCCAGCTGGGACCGGACCACGTGCATCCTGCGGGTGCGACCCGAGTCCGGCGCCGAGTCCGGCAGTTCGCCGAGGTCCAGGTGTGGCGGGATCAGGCCCTCCCGGCGGCGCACGGTGCTCATGGACTCCACCTGGCTCGATCGGTCGGGGGTGGCTCCTCGGGGCGCAGCAACAGGACGCCGCAGGTCAGGGCGATCACCAGATGCACCCCGTCGACGCCGTAGAACAGCAGCATCACGCCGATCACCACGACCACCGTGTGCATCAGCAGCGACTCGGTGTCCCGGGTCCGCCAGGTGACGGCGACCAGTCCCCACACGGTGAGCAGGAACAGCCCCAGGCCGACGAAGCCGTGGGAGAACATCAGGTACCAGAAGTGCCCCTGGGTCCCCACGGAGACCTCCAGGGACAGCGACGGCCGGGGGGCTCCCCACCCGAGCAACGGGGACTCGAGGGTGCGCTGGAAGGCCTCCCGGTACAGCGCGAGCCGGTCCTGGGTGGTCGAGGACGTGCTGGTCCGTTCGCCGACCCGGTCCAGCACCCCGCTGGCGAGCACCACGCCGGCCACCGCGACCCCGGCCGCCCCGAGCTGCAGCACTCGGGTCGGCGTGGCGCGGCGTGCCGAGCGCAGCGCGAGGTATCCCACCGAGACCGCCAGCCCGACGAAGATCCCCCGGTTGAGGGTGGCCAGCGCGGGCGGGACCGCGGCGGCGACGAGCGCCACCAGCAGCCACCGGGTCCGCCGCGAGGAGTGGACGGCGAAGGCGGCCACGACCGGGAGCAGCAGCACGAAGGCGTGCCCCCAGGCATTGGTGTAGGGGAACGGCGCCGCCGGCCGGACGAAGTCCGACGTCGCCCCGAAGGGGTGCTGCACCTCCGCGAACCGGGGGCTGAGCAGGTTGAGCACGTAGTCGTTGGCGGCCAGGGTGGGCGGCGCCAGGGCGATCGCCGGCGTGGGGACCCGGTAGTACGGCAGCAGGATGCCCAGGTAGCCGCCGACGGTCATCCAGCCGAGGAAGACGGTCTTCGAGGCCAGGGCCCGGCGCCGGGACAGACTCCGGGCGGCGTTGAAGGCGTAGAGCACCACCAGCGTCGCGCCGAGGATGCCCGCCAGCCGCTGGGCGAAGCCGATCATCCGGCCGGCCGAATCGATCATGACCCCGGAGGCGGTCATCCAGATCACGAACGCGACCCACGGCAGCCACATCCGGGGCAGCGCGATCCGGCCGCGGATCACCATCAGGAACAGGCACAGCGCTCCCAGGATCGGAAGCACGAACGCGGTCACCCCGAGCAGCCACCACAGCGGGTAGAGCAGGAACAGGATCTGGTACGGCCAGGCCGGCAGCTCCCGTGCCCGCAGGCCCGAGGCCGGTCCGGGGGCCGCGACGGCCTCCTGCGGACCGGACCGGTCGGAGTCTGGGGTGCCGGGTGGCGCGGCGGCCTGGGGACGCACACCGACCAGTGTGGCAGGCAATTACTTACAGATACAGCACAAACACTCATTGCTATTAGCCCTGCTCCAGATCGGATTGGACCGGCCGACAGGGAGGGCGAACGACTCGATTCCACGGACGGGATGGGACACGTCATGGACAGATCGGCCGGGCAGCCGCCGCTGCCCCCGAGGCAGCAGCCGCCTCGCAAGGCCTGGTTCCGACCGCTGGAACCGGAGGTCCCGGACGACGGGCCGGAGCCCGTTGCCGCGGCCCCGGCGCCCCGGTACGCGGCGGTGCCGGCCGCCCCGGTGAGCCCTGCTGCGGTCCCCGGTCCGGTGCCTCCCGGTCCGGTGCCTCCCGGTCCGGTGCCTCCCGGTCCGGTGCCTCCCGCTCCGGCGCGTCCATCGTCGCTGAGGCCGGCCTCGGTGCTCCCCTCCTCGGACCATGCGGTTCGTGCCGCGCCGGGTCGTGCCGCGCCGGTCCCGACGCTGACGTGGCGGCCAGGGCGCGCGAACACTGGGTGCCGGCCCTCGCCTCGGTGCTGCTCGGCCTGGTCGCCGCGATCGGGTACGTCCTCCTGACCCCGCCGAGCTACGTGTCCAGTGCCTCGGTCGTCGTGCAACCGGTGGTCGCCGACCAGTTCGGCAACATCAACCTCTCGAACGTGATCAACATGTCGACGGAGGAGCAGGTGGCCCGGTCCTCCGCGGTGGCGAGCACGGCGGGCGAGCGGCTCGGTCGGGACGCGGACGTCGTCCACGACTCCTACACCGTCGACTCGCCGCAGGACACCCAGGTGCTCAACATCCATTTCGCGGCAAGCACCGCCGAGGGGGCGGCGGCGGGCGCCCAGACCGTCGCCGAGAGCTACCTGTCCTATCGTGAGGGGTCCGCGCAGGAGGACGCCGATCGGCGGCTGAAGTCCATCGCCGCGCAGATCGCCACCCTCGAGGCCCGTATCGCCGAGGGCAAGCAGGTGGCCGCGTACCAGGAGAGCCTGCAGTCGCTGCTGTCCGATCAGCGGGTGCTCACCTCGATCAAGGCGACCTCGGGCGGGCGGGTGATCACCAGCGCCGTCGCCCCGGTCGGCCAGTCCTCGCCCCGGCCGCTGATCGACGTCACCATCGGGCTGGCCGCCGGCGTCATCGTCGGGCTGGTGCTGGCGGTGACCTGGCCGGGACGGGTCCGGACGGCCCGGGGCGGCCGCAGGAGCCGCCATTAGGTCCGATTCGCGGTGACGGGTTAGAACTACTGCATGACCCTCGCCGGCCTGCTCGATGCCCTCCGCCCCGACCCGGGACTGGAACAGGTGTTGGACCTCGCGCGCGTCGGCGGCCCGGGCCGTCTCGACATCGTCGCCCCGCCCGGGGCCCGCCCCCCGGTGCTGGCCGCGATCGCCGGGCCGCACGGCGGCGAGCGGCCGCTGCTGGTGGTCACGGCGACCGGCCGGGAGGCCGAGGACGTCGCGGCGGGACTGCGCGCCTACCTGCCGGCCGAGGCGGTCGCCGAACTGCCCGCCTGGGAGACCCTGCCCCACGAGCGGTTGTCCCCGCGCTCGGACACGGTGGGACGGCGGCTGGCCGTCTTCCGCCGGCTGGCCCGGCCGGAGGAGAGGGCCGGAACCGTCCGGGTGCTCGTGGCCCCGATCCGCGCGGTGCTGCAGCCGGTGATCGGGGGACTGGGCGACCTCGAGCCGATCAGCCTGACCACGGGCGACGAGCGCGGGCTGGACGAGGTGGTGCAGGCCCTGGTCGAGGCCGCCTACACCCGTACCGACATGGTCGAACGGCGCGGCGAGTTCGCGGTCCGCGGCGGCATCCTGGACGTCTTCCCGCCGACCGAGGACCACCCGCTGCGGGTCGAGTTCTGGGGCGACACCGTCGAGGAGGTCCGCTGGTTCTCGGTCGCCGATCAGCGCTCACTGGAGATCGCGCCGTCCGGTCTGTGGGCCACCGCCTGTCGCGAGATCCTGCTCACCGACGCCGTGCGGGAGCGGGCGGCTGCGGCCGCCGAGGCGCTGCCCGGGGTGGCGGATCTGCTCGCCAAGATCGCCGACGGGATCGCCGCCGAGGGGATGGAGTCGCTCGCCCCGGTCCTGGTCGAGCGGATGGAGCCGCTGCTCGACCTGCTCCCCAAGCACGCCCACGTGGTGATGCTCGACCCCGAGAGGATCCGCCGCCGCGCCCACGACCTCGTGGCCACCAGTGAGGAGTTCCTGGCGGCCTCCTGGGCGAACGCGTCGGCGGGCAACGCCGTCCCGGTCGACCTGAGCGGCACCGATCTGCGCGCCGGCAGCTACGCGACGCTGGCCGAGGTGCGGGCCCACGCACTCGACGCCGGCATCCCGTGGTGGTCGATGACCTCGCTGACCCAGGACGAGGAACTGGCCGAACTCGTCGGGGCCACCGATGCGGCCGGGGACGACGCCGCGGTCGCCACCATCGGGGCGCGCGAGGTCTCCGGGTATCGCGGGGACGTCGAGCGGGCGCTGGCCGACCTGCGCGCCCTGGTGCACGACGGCTGGTCGGTGGTGGCCACGACCGAGGGCGCGGGTCCGGCCAAGCGGCTCGTCGAGGTGCTCGGCGACGCCGATGTGCCGGCCCGGCTGGTGGCCGCCGTCGAGCAGCCGCCGCCGCCGTCCGTGGTGTGGGTGACCACGGCGCCGCTGGAGGCCGGATTCGTCGTCGACGGGCTCAGACTGGCCCTGCTGACCGAGGTCGACATCTCCGGAACCCGTTCGGCCACCAAGGACATGCGCCGGATGCCGAGCCGGCGGCGGGCCATCGTCGACCCGCTCCAGCTGCGGCCGGGCGACTACGTGGTGCACGAGCAGCACGGTGTCGGGCGCTACGTCGAGATGATCCAGCGAACCATCGGCGGGGCCACGCGCGAGTACCTGGTGATCGAGTACGCGCCGTCCAAGCGCGGCCACCCCGGTGACCGGTTGTTCGTGCCGAGCGACTCCCTCGACCAGGTGACCCGCTACGTCGGCGGTGAGGCGCCGACGCTGAACAAGATGGGCGGCGGCGACTGGGCCAGGACCAAGGGCCGGGCCCGCAAGGCCGTGCGCCAGATCGCCGGGGAGCTGATCCAGCTGTATTCGGCGCGGATGGCCTCCTCCGGCCATGCCTTCGCCCCCGACACCCCCTGGCAGCACGAGCTCGAGGACGCCTTCGGCTATGTCGAGACCCCGGACCAGCTCGCCTGCATCGAGGAGGTCAAGGCCGACATGGAGAAGTCGATCCCGATGGATCGGCTGATCTGCGGCGACGTCGGCTACGGCAAGACCGAGATCGCGGTGCGGGCCGCGTTCAAGGCGGTGCAGGACGGCAAGCAGGTCGCCGTCCTGGTGCCCACCACGCTGCTGGTGCAGCAGCACTACGAGACGTTCACCGAGCGGTACGCCAACTTCCCGGTGCGGCTGCGGGCCCTGTCCCGGTTCCAGTCCGACGCCCACGCCGCCGAGACGCTGCGCGGGCTGGCCGACGGGTCGGTGGACGTCGTGATCGGGACCCACCGGTTGCTGTCGGCCGGGGTGAGGTTCGCCGACCTCGGGCTGGTCATCGTCGACGAGGAGCAGCGATTCGGGGTGGAGCACAAGGAGAGGCTCAAGCAGCTCCGCACCAACGTCGACGTGCTGGCGATGAGTGCCACCCCGATCCCGCGCACGTTGGAGATGGCGGTCACCGGGATCCGCGAGATGTCCACGCTGGCAACGCCTCCCGAGGAACGTCACCCGGTGCTGACCTTCGTCGGGTCCTACGAGGAGAGGCAGATAGCCGCGGCGCTGCGGCGCGAGCTGCTGCGCGAGGGTCAGGTCTTCTACATCCACAACAAGGTGGACTCGATCGAGCGGTCCGCGGCCCGGCTGCGCGAGATGGTGCCCGAGGCGAGGATCGCGACCGCCCACGGCAGGATGAGCGAGCACGCCCTGGAGCAGGTGATCGTCGACTTCTGGGAGAAGCGGTTCGACGTCCTGGTGTGCACCACGATCGTCGAGACCGGGCTGGACATCTCCAACGCCAACACCCTGATCCTGGAGCGGGCGGACGTGCTGGGGCTCTCGCAGCTGCACCAGTTGCGGGGCCGGGTCGGGCGCGGTCGCGAGCGGGCCTACGCCTACTTCCTCTACCCGCCCGAGAGGCCGCTGACCGAGACCGCGCACGATCGGCTGGCGACCATCGCCCAGCACACCGATCTGGGGGCCGGGACGGCTGTGGCGATGAAGGACCTCGAGATCCGGGGCGCCGGGAACCTGTTGGGCGGCGAGCAGTCCGGGCACATCGCGGGGGTCGGCTTCGACCTGTACGTGCGCATGGTCGGCGAGGCGGTGGCCGAGTTCCGCGGCGAGAGCGAGGAGGGCGAGCACGTCGAGATGAAGGTCGAGCTGCCGGTGGACGCCCACCTCCCCCACGACTACGTCCCGGGGGAGCGGCTGCGGCTGGAGGCCTACCGCAAGATCGCGGACGTCGCGAGCGAGGCGGCGCTGGACATCGTTCGGGAGGAACTCGTCGACCGCTACGGCGAACCGCCCGAGGCCGCCGTCCGGCTGCTGGAGGTCGCCCGGTTCCGGCTGCTGGCCCGGCGCGCCGGACTGCACGAGGTCGTGGTGCAGGGCAACCACGTACGGTTCGGGCCCGTCGCCCTGCCCGACTCGGGGCAGTTGCGGTTGAAGCGGCTCTATCCCGGATCGCTGGTCAAGGAGGTCACCTCGACGATCCTGGTGCCGCGCCCGAGCACCGCCCGGATGGGCGGCACGCCGTTGCGGGACGCCGCGCTGCTGACCTGGGCCGGGCAACTGGTCGAGGCGGTGCTGCTCGACTCGGTCTCGGTCGCCGCCGCCGTGGCCACCCGCTGACCATGATCGCGACAAGTGCGCCGTTCTCACCCGGCTGGTGGGGGAGAACGGCGCACAAACGGTGATCATGGCCGCGGCTGGCATGATCGGCGCGTGCCCACCAGTGCCCGTCGTCGACTGCGCGACCTCGGCATCGCCCTGGGGGTCCTGCCCACCGGGCCGCTGAACGCGATCACCGACGTGGCGGGCGTCGGGGTCGGTCACGCCAGCGTGATCGCCGACTCGCCGGCCGTGGTCCGCACCGGGGTCACCGTGATCCTGCCCCGGCCGATGGCCGAGATCGGCGACCTGGTTCACGGCGGGTCGTTCTCCTTCAACGGCAACGGTGAGCTCACCGGCTCGCACTGGCTCGCCGAGTCCGGGCTGGTCGCCGGGCCGATCGCGATCACCAACACCGACCAGGTCGGCCTGGTACGCGACGAACTGGTGGCGTTCGAGGCCCGGCGCACCCCCGAACTCGACTGGGCGTTGCCGCTGGTGGGGGAGACCTGGGACGGTGTCCTCAGCGACATCCGCGCCCGCGGGCTGACCCCCGATGACGTCCGCCGGGCCCTGGGGGCCGCCGCGGGCGAGGCCGGGCGCGGACCGGTTGCCGAGGGCAACGTCGGCGGCGGCACCGGCATGATCTGCCACGGTTTCAAGGGCGGCATCGGGACGGCGTCCCGCCGAGTCACCGCCGCCGGTCACGAGTACACGGTGGGGGTCCTGGTCCAGGCCAACCACGGTCTGCGGTCGATGCTGCGCCTCGGGGGGCGGCCGGTGGGCGAGGCGATCGACCACACCATGGTGCCGCTGCCCCCGGGCATCCCGAACGCCGAGACCGGATCGATCATCGTCGTCGTCGCCACCGACGCCCCGCTGCTGGCCGACCAGTGCGCCCGGCTGGCGCGGCGTGCCACCACCGGTCTGGCCTGGGTCGGCGGCTTCGGCTCCGATTCCAGCGGTGACATCTTCCTGGCGTTCGCGACCGGCAACCGGGTGCCGGCCGCCGCCGTCGGTCCGGTCCCCGTGGCGACCCTGCCGCACACCGCGATGACGCCCCTGTTCCAGGGGGCGGCCGAGGCCACCGAGGAGGCCATCTGGAACGCGCTGTGCGCGGCCGAGACCATGACCGGGCACCGCGGTGCCACCGCGCACGCCGTCCCGCTCGACGCCGTGGTGGCCCTGTGCTCGGCGTGAGGGGCGCTGCACTAGCATGCGGGTGACCTGTGCGCTGCGCGTGCCTGCCCGAAGGGACCGTTGTGATCGCGATTCGCTCTGCCCGCGCCGTCCGCCGCCTGGCCGCACTCGGAACGGTCGCGACGCTGGCCGTGACGCTGGCGGGCTGCGGCTCCGCCGGTGTCGGGGCCGCCGCGGTGGTCGACGGGAACCGGATCTCGGTGGCCGATGTCCAGCAGGCCACCGAGCAGATCAATGTCTATTCCGGTCAGCAGGTCCCGCAGAGCCAGGTGCTGTACTTCCTGATCATCGGGCCCCGGCTGATCGAGGCCGCCGCCGAGGCGGGCGTCGGCGTCTCGCCGGACGACGCGAAGACCGAACTGCAGCAGAAGGTCGCCGACCCCGGTGGGGCGACGATCACGGCCGTGCAGGCCAACGAGGCCCTGAATCGGCTCGGCTCGCTCGGCGAGGACAAGGGCAAGCCGATCCTGGACTCCGTGGTGGCCGACCTGCGAACCGCCGACATCGAGGTCAACCCGAGATACGGCTCCTTCGACTCCGACAACCTGATCATGGCCGAGGACGGTGCCAACTGGTTCGACGGCGAGACGACCTCCGGTTCCTGACCGACTCGAACCCTTCGGCGCGGGCGCACCCATGAGCTGGACCGGGCGCATCGTGGTGGTCGTCGTCAGCGCGCGGACGGCACCCGGACTGTTGTCCTGGCCCGCGTGGGAGGCGCTGCGCGCCGCCGGTCGGGTGTTCGCCGCGGACCCCGATCCGGCCTGGCTGCAGGCGTTGGACGAGGCCGGCGTCGCCGTCGAGGACCTCATCGACGTCCCGGTCGCCGAGCGCGCCGGCCGGCTGCTCGAATCGGCGGCGGGCACCGGGGACGAGGCACCCCGACAGGTGGTGTGGTTCGGTTCCCCGGACGGCGACCCCGGACTGACCGAGGCGCTGGCCGAGCACCTGGCCCGGCGGGCGGTGGCGGGCGAGCCGCCCGAGGTGGAGCTCCTGGTCGGCTCCCACGACCTGCCCGGCGCCCGGTTGCTCGATCTGGTCGCCGTGATGGACCGGCTGCGCTCGCCCGGCGGCTGCCCGTGGGACGCCGAGCAGACCCACACCACCCTGGTGCCCTATCTGCTCGAGGAGACCCACGAGGTGATCGAGGCGATCGAGGCCCCCGGCGGCCTCGATCGCGACCACCTGGCCGAGGAGCTCGGAGACCTGTTGCTCCAGGTGGTCTTTCACGCCCGGATCGCCGAGGAGCACTCCGAGGCCCCGTTCGACGTCGACGCCGTGGCCGCGGGCATCGTGGCCAAGTTGGTCCGACGTCACCCGCACGTGTTCGCCGACGTCGAGGTGGACGGCGCCGAGCAGGTCGCCGCGAACTGGGAGCAGATCAAGGCCGTCGAGAAGCGGCGGGAACACCCCTTCGAGGGCATCCCGGCGACCCTGCCGTCGCTGGCCCGGGCGCAGAAGATGCTCGACCGTCGCGGCGGGGCAGTGCCGGAGGTCGGCGACCCGATCGCCCGGGCGCTGCTGGACGTCGTCCGGACCGCCCGGGGGAGCGGACGCGACGCCGAGTCGGCGCTGCGCTCGGCCCTCGGCCGGCTCGGCGAGTCGCACGCCGAACCGCACCCCCAGCCACACCCCGACCAGTAGGACCCTTGTCCGGCCGTGACCGACCCCCGCGTCGCTAGGGTGTTCCCGGTCGACAAGCCGATCCATCCGCCCGACCCATTTCGTTCGGACATCTCAAGGAGCACAACCGTGGCCACCATCGAAGCCGTAGGCGCACGAGAAATCCTCGACTCGCGCGGCAACCCGACCGTCGAGGTCGAGGTCGCCCTGGACGACGGCACCATCGCGCGGGCGGCGGTCCCCTCCGGCGCCTCCACGGGCGCCTTCGAGGCGGTCGAACGACGGGACGGTGACAAGGGCCGCTACGGCGGCAAGGGCGTCGAGCAGGCCGTCACCGCCGTCATGGATCAGTTGGCCCCCCAGCTGCTCGGGTTCGAGGCCTCCGAGCAGCGACTGATCGACCAGACGATGATCGACCTGGACGGCACCGACAACAAGGACGCGATCGGCGCCAACGCGATCCTCGGCGTCTCGCTCGCCGTGGCCAAGGCCGCCGCCGATTCGGCCGACCTGCCGCTGTTCCGCTACGTCGGCGGTCCCAACGCCCACGTGCTGCCGGTGCCGATGATGAACATCCTCAACGGTGGCGCGCACGCCGACGGCGGCGTCGACATCCAGGAGTTCATGATCGCGCCGATCGGCGCGGCCAGCTTCCGCGAGGCGCTCCGGTGGGGCGCCGAGGTCTACCACTCGCTCAAGTCGGTGCTCAAGGGCCAGGGGTACGCGACCGGCCTGGGTGACGAGGGCGGATTCGCGCCGTCCCTGCCGACCAACCGCGAGGCCCTCGACCAGATCGCCTCGGCGATCCAGAGCGCCGGATTCTCCCTCGGCTCGGACATCGCGCTGGCGCTGGACGTGGCTGCCACCGAGTTCTTCGCCGACGGCTCCTACAGCTTCGAGTCCGCGCAGAAGTCGGCCGAGGAGATGGCCGAGTACTACGCCACGCTGGTCGACGACTTCCCGATCGTCTCGATCGAGGACCCGCTGGCCGAGGATGACTGGGACGGCTGGAAGGCGATCACCGACGCCATCGGCTCGAAGGTGCAGATCGTCGGCGACGATCTGTTCGTCACCAACCCGACCCGGTTGCGCAGGGGCATCGACCTGGGGGCCGCCAACGCCCTGCTGGTCAAGGTCAACCAGATCGGGTCGCTGACCGAGACCCTCGACGCCGTGACGATGGCGCACCGCGCCGGCTTCCGCTGCATGATGAGCCACCGCAGCGGTGAGACCGAGGACACCACGATCGCCGACCTGGCCGTGGCCACCGACTGCGGTCAGATCAAGACCGGGGCCCCGGCACGGAGCGAGCGGGTGGCCAAGTACAACCAGCTGCTGCGCATCGAGGAGGAACTGGACGACGCCGCGGTGTACGCCGCCGCCTCGGCCTTCCCGCGCTTCACCGCGAAGTAGCTCGGCCACCGGCCCCTGCCGGTGATCACCGAGAGATCGCTGAATGCCCCCACCGGTGTGGGGGCATTCAGCGCTTTGGCAGTGATCATGACGCGGCGAACCGCTGAGAAACCGGGCGAAATCGCACCACGAGTCACATAATTCACACCAATCCCACGCGACACACCCGTTGCGAGGGGCTCGAGGTCCGCAGGCGTCCCCGCCCGGCGTGCGAAGGTCGGATGGCCGCCGGGCCGTGGCCCGGCGGAGTCGTTCGAGTCGGTGGTGGGGAGGCCGCGATGACGGTACGTCGTCCCACGGCTCCCCGGTCCCCTCAGGCCGGGCGGGGTGACCGGTCGGCATCGGCCCCGAGGCCCGCTCAGCCCAGGACCCAACCCAAGACCCGGTCCACGACTCAGAAGCCGGCCCAGCCACGGCCCAAGGCCGCCGCCGGGCGCGCTCCGGGACGTTCGCCCGCCCGCCCGGCCTCCCGCACCACGACCCGGGCGGCACGGTCGGCACGGTCGGCCCCCTCCTCCCGGTCCGCCGGCGTCCGGCCCGCATCCCGGGGGCGCACCGCGCGCACCGGTTCCGCGGCCCGGCACCGCCCCCCGGTGATCCGTCCGATGACGGCGATCGCGGGTGTGCTCGTGGTGCTCGCCCTGCTGATCGCGCCCTACGTGCGGCCCTGGGTGGGCCAGCGATCGCAGATCGCGGCCGCGCGGGAGGAGGTCGGGAACCTGCAGGACGAGGTCGCCGCCCACGAGTTCGAGCGCGGCAGGTGGAACGACCCCGCCTATGTCGCGGCCCAGGCGCGGAACAGGCTCGGCTACGTCAAGCCCGGTGAGATCGCCTATTCGGTGTTGGACGATGTCAGCGCGGCCGCCTCGGCGGACCCCCGACAGGCCGGGGTCGCCGTCCCGCATCAGGATGCCGGCCGCCCCTGGTACGACACGTTGTGGGGTTCGGTGCGGACGGCGGGCGATCCGACCACCCGTCAGCCCGCCCCGGCCGTGAGGGGCACGGCAGGCTAGTCTCGCTCCGGTGAGTGCGTCCGAGGTGAGCCAGGCCGACCTGGACGCGGTCGCCGCGCAACTGGGGCGGCCGCCGCGCGGGGTGGTCGAGGTGGCCCACCGCTGCTCGTGCGGCCTGCCGGACGTCGTCCGGACCGCTCCCCGGCTCGAGGACGGCACCCCGTTCCCGACCTCCTACTACCTGACGTGCCCCCGGGCCGCCGGCGCTGTCGGCACGCTCGAGGCCGAGGGCGCCCTGCGGGCCATGACCGAGCGGTTGGCCACCGATCCGGAACTGGCCGCGGCCCACCGGGCGGCCCACGAGGACTACCTGCGCCGCCGCCGGGCACTCGGGCGGGTGCCGGAGATCGAGGGGATCTCCGCCGGGGGGATGCCCGATCGGGTGAAGTGCCTGCACGTGATGGTCGCCCATGCTCTGGCGGCCGGCCCCGCGGTGAACCCGGTGGGCGATGAGGTCCTCGCAGCGATCGAGCCGTGGGGACGGCGCGGTCGCTGCGTCGAGGCGTCTCCGGCGCTGCGGGTGGCCGCCGTGGATTGCGGCACCAACTCGCTGCGGCTGTTGCTGGCCGACGTCGATCCGGTCGCCGGGACGCTGGTCGACCTGGACCGCCGGATGGCGATCGTCCGACTGGGGCAGGGGGTCGACCGCACCGGCCGCTTCGATCCCGAGGCGCTGGCCCGCACCCTGGCGGTGACCGAGGAGTACGCGGCCGCCTGCCTGGACGCCGGGGCTCGCAGGATCCGGTTCGTGGCCACCTCGGCCACCCGGGACGCGGCCGACCGCGACGCCTTCGTCGAGGGGGTGCGTGCCCGGATCGGGGTGGCGCCCGAGGTGATCAGCGGGCAGGAGGAGGCCCGGCTGTCGTTCGTCGGGGCCACCCGAGGGCTGGCGTCGTTGCCCGGCGGTCCGGTGCTCGTGGTGGACATCGGCGGCGGTTCGACCGAGGTGGTCCTCGGCGACCCGGTGACCGGTGAGATCGAGGCGTCGATCTCGGTGGACATCGGCTGCGTCCGACTCTTCGAGCGGTACCCGGACGACGCCGGGTCGGTGCGGGCCGATATCGGGGCGGCGCTGGACCGGGCGGCCGAGACGGTGCCCTGGAACAGGGCCGCGGCGGTGGTGGGCCTGGCGGGGTCGGTCACCACGGTCGCCGCCCACGCGCTGCGGCTACCCCGTTACGACCGCGCGCGGATCCATGGTGCGGTGCTGTCCGCCGCGGACCTGATCGCCGCTTGTGACGACCTGGCCGCGATGGACCGCGAGCAGCGGGCACGGCTGCCCTACCTGCATCCCGGGCGGGTGGACGTCATCGGCGCGGGGGCGCTGGTG
>CAYYCE010000004.1:356-26085 GCA_964469635.1 uncultured Kineosporiaceae bacterium | reverse complement strand
GGCCGGGGTGGGTGGACGGCGAGGTCCGCAACCGGGTGCAGGCGAACACCGCCTCCCCGCCGTCGCGGGCGACGACGCCGTGCAGCACCACGTCCGGGTCGTCGGCGTCGATCACCCCCGGCGGGTCGGCGCGGACCACATCGCCGCTGTGCAGCAGGTGACGCAGTTCCTTGTACAACCCCGCCCAGCGCCGGAGCCGTTCCAGCTCCTCCGCCGTGCACGAGGTGACGTCCCACTCGATGCCGGCGTGGGCGAAGAGCGCGGTGATCGCCCGCACACCCAGCCCGGCCACCCGCCCCGTGGTGTGCGAGACCGGTCCGCCGATGTGCGAGCCGACGAGTTCGGGCGGCAGCAGCAGCGAGGTCCAGCGCTGGATCATGGCCCGTTCGAGGGGGTCGTTGGTGTCCGAGGCCCAGACCCGGTCGGTCCGATCGAGGATGCCCAGGTCGACCCGGGCGCCGCCGGAGGAACAGGACTCGATCTCCAGGCCGGGATGGCGGCGGCGCAGTTCGTCGAGCAGCCGGTACAGCGCGACGGTCTGGTCGTGGACGGGCATCTCGTGCAGGTCGCGGTTGTGGTCCCACTTGAGGAAGGCGATCCCGATCTCGGTGACCAGGGCGTCGATCCGTTCGAGCACGTGGGCGAACGCCTCGGGATGGGCGAGATCGAGCAGATGCTGGTGGCGCCAGGGACGCGCGGGGGCGCAACCGCGGGCCGGGCCGGGCCCGAGCAGCCAGTCCGGGTGCGCCCGGACCAGGTCCGAGTCCAGGTTGACCATCTCGGGTTCGAACCACAGCCCGAAGTCCATCCCCAGGGCGCGCACGGTCTCGGCCAACGGCACCAGACCGTCGGGCCACACCTCGGGCGAGACGTACCAGTCCCCCAGCCCCGCCCGGTCGGAGCGCCGGCCGCCGAACCAGCCGTCGTCCAGCACGAACCGCTCCACCCCGATGGAGGCCGCCACCTCGGCGAGGTGGCGCAGCCGCCCCAGGTCGTGGTCGAAGTACACGGCCTCCCAGGTGTTGAGCACCAGCGGCCGCGGACGCCGATCGGCATCGGGATGGCCGGGGCGCGAGCGCAGCCACCGGTGGATCCGGGCGCTCGCCTCGTCCAGCCCCCCGGCACCGTAGGTGAACAGGACCCATGGCGCGGTGTAGGTCTGCCCCGGCTCGAGGACCAGTTCGCCGGGGGCCAGCAGCTCGCCACCGCCGAGGACCGCGCCGCCGTGGACGCCGGCCCCCTCGGGCAGCCGTTCGACATAGCTCACGTGGTCGCCGCTCCAGGCCACATGCGCCGCCCACACCTCACCGGAACGGAAGGCGAAACCCGGTGTGCCGCAAGCCATCAGCAGCGGCGCGTCGTGTCCGGTCCGACCGCGGCGGGACTCGCGGACCCAGCTGCCGAATCCCACGGGACGGCGCTGCGGTCCCCGCTCGCGGCACCACCGGCCGGTCAGGTCGAGGATCTCGGTGGCGGTCTCGGGCAGCGGTAGGACCGCGACCAGTTCGGCCGGCGCGTACGGGGTGTCGCCGTCATTGGTCACCGCGTGCCGGATCCGCAGCAGCCCGTCGGGCTCGAGCCGGACCTCGCTGCGCAGGGCCGGCCCCGAGGGACTGGTCGCGGTGACGACCAGTCGCTGGGCGCCGTCCGGCTCGCGCGTCGGGGTGGTGACGGACCGGACGGTCCAGCGCGGGTACTCGGCGCCACCCGTGCCGGCGGGAGGCAGCCGGGTGCCGCGCAGGCCGGGGCGACCCGACCAACCGTCGGCCTGGCCGGGCAGCAGGGTGAAAGGCCACGGGTCGTCCAGGGCGCTCTGCGGGACGGCGGGGGTCAGGTCCTCGGCCGACGGCCAGTCGTCGCGCCCGGCCGGACCCGGGTCGCGCCCCCAGTACAGCACCCGCGGCAGGTCGGGGCCGGCGATCTCCAGCAGCACGGCGACACCGGCCGCACGCATCAGGACGGGGCTCATCGGGCGCGGTCCCCCTCCTGCGATCGGGACGGGCCGTCGGCGGCGGGCGCATCGCCACCCCGGGACCCGCCCGGGTCCTTCTCGTCGCGCCTGACGCGGTCCCGCAATTCGGACAGTTCGGCGTCGCGTTCACGCAGTTGCCGGGTGCGGTGCCGACGGCTCCCCAGCATGAACCACAACATGATCACGAAGACGGCGGCGGCCATCGCGCCGACGACGGTGGCGTAGCGGAACCCCGGCGCCCCGACGTCGAGGGTGCGCTCGGCCGCGTGGGCGGCCGAACCCTCGCCCACGACGATCGCGAGCGTGGTCAGGTTCGGGGCGGCGAGCAGGGCCGTGACCAACAACCACACCACCCGGGCGGTCACCCCGCCGCGGCGACCGAACACCCGGCGCAGCGCCAGCAGGGGAAGCGCCGTGAACACGAACCCGCAGACGAAGCCGGCGAAGATGCTGGTGGTGAACGTGCCGTCGCCCACGTCCGCGACGCGATGGGCCCACCACCTCGGAACGAAGGTGACGGCCAGCACCGCGGCCAGGGCCAGCAGGACGACGGTGACCAGGACCAGCACGATCCTGGCGCCCCAATCGCGGGCAGTCCCCGGGTCCGCCTCCGTGCCCGCCCCGGGCGAAGGGGATGTCTCGGCGGGGATCGCGTCGCGATCGCCGGTGTCCTGATCGTGGGAATCGCTACGACCGCTCACGGGACCGATGATGGCACGGCTCCGGCGGCGCAACTGGCCGCCGACGGAGCCCTCCGGTGATGATGGGGGCATGAGCCTGCTGGTCGTCATGGGTTCGGGCGAGACCGCTCCGACCATGATCAAGGCGCATCGGGCGGTCATCGCCCGATCGGCCCCGTCCCGGGACGCCCCCGCCGTCATGCTGGACACCACGTTCGGGTTCCAGATGAACGCCGACGACCTGGTGGCCAAGACCCGGCAGTACTTCGCGGAGTCGGTGGGCACCGGGATCGAGGTGGCGACCTGGCGGACCCGGGAGGCCGCGGGCGGCGAGCGGGCGGCGGCACTGGCCCTGCTCGGCCGGGCCCGGTGGGCCTTCGCCGGGCCGGGCAGCCCGACCTACGCGCTGCGGCAGTGGCGGGAGACCGCCGTTCCGGACACCTTGCTGGACGTCGCCGGCCGCGGCGGCACCCTGGTGTTCGGATCGGCCGCGGCATGCACCGTGGGGACCCACACGGTGCCGGTCTACGAGATCTACAAGGCCGGCACCGACCCCTACTGGGAGGACGGCCTCGATCTGCTCGGCGCCCTGACGGGCATCCGCGCGGTGGTGATCCCTCACTTCGACAACGCCGAGGGCGGCCACTACGACACCCGGTTCTGCTACCTCGGCCTGCCGCGGCTGACCGTGATGGAGGCCCGGCTCCCCGACGGGATCGGCGTCCTGGGCGTCGACGAGCACACCGTGCTGACCATCGACACCGAGGCGAGAACGGCTCAGGTGGGCGGCAACGGAACTGTGACCATCCGGCCGCACCAGGCCCCGCCCCGGGTCCTGACCGCCGGTGAGGTGATCGCACTACCGCTGCTGGCGGCGCTGCTGCGCGGGGAGGTCACGGACGGCGCGGCGGACCCGGCCGCGCCCTGGGCGGCGTCCACGACCTCCGACCGGGACGCCCCCGAGCCCGAGCCGACCTCGCTGGTCGAGCACACCGAACGGCTGCGGGCGACCTTCGAGCGCGGCTGGGCGGCCCGGGACGTCGAGGCGTGCGTGAGCGCCGCCCTCGACCTGGAGGCCGCCGTCCACTCCTGGCGCACCGACTCGTTGCAGAGCGACGAGACCGACCGGGCCCGGCGGGAACTGCACGCCATGATCGTGCGGCTGGGCGAGCTCGCCGTGACCGGCGCCCGCGACCCGGCGGACGCCGTCCGGCCCTTTGTGGAGACGCTGCTCGAACTGCGCGGCGTGGCGCGCGGCAACCGCGACTTCGCCACCGCCGACCTGGTCAGGGACCGACTGGTGGCCGCGGGACTCGAGGTCCGGGACACCTCGGACGGGGTCGCCTGGTCGATCGCCGCCATGCCCTGAGCGCGACCGATCCGCTCCGGACGGTGACGCAGGTCATTGCACTCCTCGGTCCATCTCGAAGCATCCGTGCATCTGGCGGGAATTTTCGCCGGTAATCTTGACAAGTGCTTGGACCCTGGCCCCAGATCATGGCCAACCCCGTCCGCGACTATGACTGGGGTTCGACGACCGCGCTCGCCCGGATGCAGGACCGCAGGCCCTCGGGCGAACCCGAGGCGGAACTCTGGATGGGCGCCCATGCCAGCGATCCGTCGCACCTGGTGCAGTTCGACGGCGCCAGGGTGCCCCTGGACTCGGCCATCTGTGAAGATCCCCAGTCGATGCTGGGGTCGCAGGTGTACCAGCGGTTCGGCCCCCGGCTGCCGTTCCTGTTCAAGGTGCTCGCCGTCGCCCACCCGCTGTCGGTCCAGGTCCACCCGAGCGCCGAGCGGGCCCGCGCCGGGTTCGAGGGGGAGGTCGACATCCCCGGCGACCACGACTACGTCGACCCCTACGCCAAGCCCGAGATGCTCTACGCCATCGAGCCGCTGGACGCCCTGTGCGGGTTCCGGACCGCCGCCGAGGCCGCCCGGTTGCTCGGCCTGCTCGGCACCGAACGGGCCGGCAAGCTCGCCGCCCTGCTGATCGGCCAGGGCGAGGAGCAGCACCTGCTCAAGAGCGTCCTGGCCGAGCTCGTGCACTGGCCGTCCAACGACCGCGCCCACCTGGCCGGGGAGATCGCCCACGCCTCACGGGCCTTGCTTGCGGGTGCCGGCCCCCACGACGGCTCGCCGCTGTCGCCGCGGGACCGGCGAGCCCTGACCTGGACCTGCCGCCTGCTCCAGCACCACCCCGAGGACCCCCTGGTCGCGGCCCCGTTCCTGCTCGACCTGGTCCGCCTCGAGCCCGGCGAGGTGATGTTCGTCCCCGCCGGCACCCCCCACGCCTACCTGTACGGCCTCGGCGTGGAGATCATGGGCAACTCCGACAACGTGCTGCGGGCCGGGCTGACCCACAAGCACGTCGCGGCCGAGGAACTCCTCCACATCGTGGACGGCGACTCGCGGCCGATGCGCGAGGTGCCGTTCCGCTGGCTCGGACCGAGCGAGGTGGTCTGGGCGCCGGACGTCGAGGAGTTCCAGCTCAGCCGCATCTGGGCGACGTCCTCGGCCCCGGTCGCGCTGTTCCCCGGCATCGCCGGCCCCCAGGTGTTGCTGTGCACCTCGGGCCCCGTGACGGTCAGCGGTTCGAGGGGTTCGCTGACGCTGCAGCCGGGCGAGTCGGCGTTCGTGGCGGCCAGCGGCGGCGGCGACCTGGCGGTGAGCGGCCCGGGTGAGGTGTTCCGGGCGGCGGCCGGTGGTCAGCGGCTGCCCGGCGCCTGATCGGGGCGGCCGTCGCCGAGCGCCGTCAGTGCGGCGCCGGCCAACCGGTAGCGGGTCCACTCCGCCTGCGACCGCGCGCCGAGCGCCGTGTAGAAGTCGATGCTCGGGGCGTTCCAGTCGAGCACCCACCACTCCAGCCGGTGGTAGCCGCGATCGACGCAGATCCGGGCCAGCGTGGCCAGGAGCCCCCGCCCCAGGCCCAGCCCCCGGAACCGCGGCCGGACGAACAGGTCCTCCAGCCAGATCCCCCGGGTCCCGGTCCAGGTGGAGAAGGACGGGAACCACAGAGCCAGCCCGGCCACCCGCTCGACGCCGTCCCGCCGCACGCAGGCGAGGTGGCAGAACGCGGCGGCGGGACCGTCGTCCGGGAACAGGGCGGCCCGGAAGTGGTCCTCGCCCGCCCGCGCCGCCTCCGGCTGCCGCTCGTAGGCGGCCAGCTCGCGGACCAGCGCGACGATCTCGGCGACGTCCTCGGGGCGCGCCGTCCGGATGTGACCCGACTGGCTCATGGCGACATCACACCACCAGAATTACCTACGCGAGCGTAAGTTACGGTATCGTAGGTTTGACGCCGCCGGATCGGCGGCGCCTCATCGGAGGGCATCACCATGACCATCACACAGCCACGATTCGCCACCGGATCGGCGGCGCCCGTTTGGCCCGAGATCATCCAGGGCGGCATGGGGGTGGCGATCTCCGACTGGGGGCTGGCCCGAGCCGTCTCCACCGCGGGTCAGTTGGGCGTGGTCTCCGGAACCGCCCTCGACGTGGTGTGCACCCGGCGGCTGCAGCAGGGCGATCCGGGCGGGCACGTCCGCCGCGCGCTGGCCGCATTCCCCGTTCCCGAGATCGCCGAGTGGATCCTCGACTCCTACTTCGTCGAGGGCGGCATCGCCTCCGACGCGCTCTTCCGCCCGGTTCCCCGCCACACCCTCGCCACCGGCCGGGCGGTCCTGGAGCTGACCGTGGCGGCCAACTTCGTCGAGGTGTACCTGGCCAAGGAGGCTCACACCGGTACGGTCGGCATCAACTTCCTGCGCAAGATCGAGCTACCGCTGCCGGCGGCGGCCTACGGAGCGATCCTGGCCGGCGTCGACTACCTGCTGGTCGGGGCGGGCAGCCCCGCCGAGATCCCCGAACTCGCCCGCCTGCTCGCCCGCCACGAGCCCGTCACGTTGTCGGTGAAGGTACTGGGCGCCCGCTCCAGCGACGGGTTCGGCGAGATGACCTTCGACCCCAGGCTCATCTGGCGCGACGGCGCACCCACCGGCCCGGTGACGGTCCCGAAGGTGCTGGCCATCGTGGCCTCGACCGACCTGGCCGTCGGCCTGGCCGAGAACCCCCGCACCCGCCCGGACGGGTTCGTCGTGGAGGGACCGAGCGCGGGCGGCCACAACGCCCCTCCCCGCGGGCCCCGTCGCGTCGACGAGGCCGGTCAGCCGGTCTACGACAAGCGCGACGTGGTCGACATCCCGACGCTGGCCGGCCTCGGCCTGCCCTTGTGGTTGGCGGGCTCCTACGCCAGCCCGGAGCGGCTCCGAGAGGCGAAGTCCTTGGGCGCCGAGGGAGTCCAGATAGGCACGCTGTTCGCCTACAGCGACGACTCCGGGTTCGACCCCGCGCTGGTGGCCCAGGTCCGCGACCGGGTGCTGACCGGCGACCTGCGGGTGCGAGCCGACTGGCGGGCCTCCCCCACGGGGTTCCCGTTCCGGGTCGCCGAGCTGCCGGACACGCTGACCGATCCCGAGGTGATCGCCGCCAGGCAACCGGTCTGCGACCTGGGCGTGCTGCGCACCGCCTACCTGAAGTCCGACGGCGCCGTCGACTACCGCTGCCCGGCCGAACCGCGGCGGGCCTATCTGCGCAAGGGCGGCCGCGAGGCGAACACCGAGGGGCGGGTGTGCCTGTGCAACGCGCTGCTCGCCAGCGCCGGGATGGGCCAGCGGCGGCGCAACGGCGCCGTCGAGCCCCCCCTGGTGACCTCCGGCGAGGACCTGAGCGGGGTGCGAGCACTCCTGCGGCCGGACGGCGAGGGCCGCCCGGGATACAGCGCCCAGGACGTCGTCGACTACCTGCTGGGCCGGCCGGGGAACCCGTCGGCGTACTCGAGGTCGTAACCGGCGCTCGCCACGCGGATCGCGCCCGCGAACCTGGCGGGCTCGGTGACGGCCTCCGGTAACAATGGCTGATGAGCATCCTCGAGGACGCCCACGCGATGTCGGCCGAGTTGACCGCGATGCGCCACCGGCTGCACTCCCGTCCCGAGATCGGACTCGAGCTGCCCCGTACCCAGGAAAGCGTGCTGGGGGCCCTCGACGGGCTCGGGCTGGAGGTCCGCACCGGCACCACCTGCTCGTCGGTGACCGCGGTGCTGCGCGGCGGCTCCGGCTCCCGCGAGGCCGGTGGGCCGGGCGTGGTCCTGCTGCGCGGTGACATGGACGCACTCCCGATCACCGAACGGGTCGACGTCCCGTACCGCTCGCAGGTGGACGGCGCGATGCACGCGTGCGGTCACGACCTGCACACCACGATGCTCATCGGCGCCGCCCGGGTGCTGTCGGCGCGGCGGCGGCAGTTGGCCGGCGACGTGGTCTTCATGTTCCAGCCCGGCGAGGAGGGTTACGACGGGGCGGGCTGCATGATCGCCGAGGGCGTGCTGGAGGCGGCCGGGCGTCGAGCGACCGATGCGTACGCCCTCCACGTGCTCAGCAATCTCGACTCCCGCGGAACCGTCGCCTCCCGCTCGGGGGCGATGATGGCCGCCAGCGACGCGGCGCTCGTGACGGTGCGGGGCCGTGGTGGCCACGCCTCGTCCCCGCACCTGGCCGCCGATCCGATCCCGGCGGCCTGCGAGATGGTCCTGGCGCTCAAGGGCGCCGTGGCGCGATCGGTGGACGCGTTCGCAGCCGCCGTGCTGACCGTCGGCACCCTGCACGCCGGCACCCGGCGCAACATCATCCCCGAGGAGGCGCGGTTCGAGGCCACGGTGCGGACCGTCGACCCCGCCGTCTCCTCGCTGGTGCGCGACGTGGTGCAGCGGACCTGCGCCGGGGTCGCCGCGGCGCACGGGGTCGAGGTCGAGGTCGAGTACCGCACCGAGTACCCGGTGACCGTCAACGACGCGGCCCAGGTCGACTTCGCCCTCGGTGTCGCCGCGGATCTGTTCGGCGAGTACTCCACCCTGCGCATGCCGCAACCGATCCTGGGATCGGAGGACTTCTCCCGCGTCATCGCCGAGGTGCCGGGTGCGATGCTCTTCCTCGGCGCCGTCCTCGACGGTCGCGACCCCGGCTCGGCGCCGAGCAACCACTCCCCGCACGCCGCCTTCGACGACCGGGTGCTTCCCGACGGCGCCGGGCTGCTGGCCGAACTGGCCGCTCGCCGGCTGTCACCGCTTGGCAACAATTAGGAGAATCTGGACCTCGCTCGCCCCCGACCCGGCGTAGGGTGCACACGCCATGGAACCCATTGCGGACCATGGTCTCTGAGGTCGATGCGGCCACACGGGTGCACTCTGCAACTTCTGCTTGACCGCCTGTGAAGCGGAAGGGAGGGTGAGTGCTTTCATTCGCGAGGAAAGGCAGGAGTATGCGGAATACGCAGCGTCGCCGGCTTCACATCCCTGCACGGCTCTCATCCACCGCGAACGGCGTTCGGCGCCGGGCCGTCATGGCTCTGGCCGCCGGTGCGGCGGCGGTCATGGCCACGGTGTCCTTCGGCGCGAGTCCCGCTCAGGCCCACGGCTGGTCCGGCCACAGCTACTGGTACGGCGGTCGCGACCTGACCGTGATGACCCACAACCTCTATCTCGGCGCCAGTCTGACACCCGCGCTGACCGCCACGGACACCTCCTCGTTCCTCGGCGCGATCGCCACGATCTACGGCACCGCCCAGTTCACCGACTTCCCGACCCGGGCCACGGCGATCGCGGACGAGGTCGCCGGGGCCGACCCCGACCTCATCGGCCTGCAGGAGGTCAGCCTCTGGGAGACCTCCGGCCCCGGGGCGCCGCCGACCCTCGACTTCCTCACCACGCTGCAGGCCGCGCTGGCCGAGCGGGGTCTGCACTACGAGGTCGCGGCCACCTCGGCGAACGCCGACATCGGTCCGGTTCCCCTGGTGACCCCCTGCGACTCGACCGTCGTCGGCGCCTGCCTGGTCACGCTGAAGGACCGGGATGTCATCCTCGTCAACAAGGACACCGATCACCTCTACTGGTGGGGCGCCAGGAGCGGCCGCTACTCCACCCAGCAGCAGTTCCTGCCACCGATTCCCGGGGCCGACCCCGTCTCCTTCGACCGCGGTTGGGCCTCGATCGAGGGCAGCTACGGTGGCAAGCGGTTCCACTTCGTCAACACCCACCTCGAGACCGAGGACTTCCCTGCCGTCCAGGTGGCCCAGGCGGCCGAGTTCCTCGCCGGACCGGCCCGGTCGTGGTACCCGACCATCATCACCGGCGACTTCAACTCCGCCGCAGACGGTTCCACGACGACGAGCTACGCCACCCTGACGTCGCGGTTCTTCGACTCCTGGTGGACCCAGCACGGCGCCGCGGGGCTGTCCTGCTGCCAGAACGAGACACTGACCAACCCGACCTCGCAGGCCACCACCCGGATCGACCTGGTGCTGTCGGGCTACGGCACCTGGCCGCTGTGGGCAAAGCTCGTCGGCGTCAGCCCGTTCGAGGCGACGCCGCCGCTGTGGGCCTCCGACCACGCGGGAGTCGTGGCGAGGATCCGCCTGACCTGATCCTCGGTCGCCCGCACGCATCGGCGACACCCGCACCTTGATCACGATGAGATCGCTGATTCGCCCGCTCCGCGGGGGATCAGCGATCTCATCGTGATCGAGAGCCCCTCGGCAGGGATCAGAGCCTCGCGCGCTCGGCGCTCTCCACCACGTTCGCCAGCAGCATCGCCCGGGTCATCGGCCCGACGCCGCCCGGCATCGGGGCCAGCCACCCGGCCACCCCCGCCACGCCCGGCGCGACATCGCCGACCAGGGTGGTCGCCCCGTCACCGGAGTCCACCCGCGTGATCCCGACGTCCAACACCGCGGCACCGGGTTCGACCATCTCGGCCGTGACCATTCCGGGCACCCCGGCGGCCGCCACGACGACGTCCGCCGCGGCCACGTGGGCGGCCAGATCGGCGGTGCCGGTGTGGCAGAGCGTCACCGTGGCGTTCACCTCGCGCCGGGTGAGCAGCAGGCCCAGGGGCCGACCGACGGTCACCCCTCGGCCGATCACGCAGACCTGTGCCCCCTTGAGCGAAACCCCGTGGCGTGTCAGCAGTTCCACGATGCCACGAGGGGTGCAGGGCAGTGGCGAGGACATCGGCCGGTTGACGTTGAGCACCAGTCGGCCGAGGTTCGTCGGGTGCAGGCCGTCGGCGTCCTTGACCGGGTCCATGAGCTCGAGCACCACGTCGGCGTCCAGCCCCCTCGGCAGCGGGAGCTGCACGATGTACCCGGTGCATTCCGGATCCTCGTTCAGCCGGTGCACGGCCGCCTCGACGTCGGCCTGGGTGGCGGTCGCGGGCAGGTCGACGCGGATCGAGGAGATCCCCACCTGCGCGCAGTCCCGGTGCTTTCCGGCGACATAGGCGCGCGACCCGGGGTCGTCGCCGACCAGCACCGTTCCGAGTCCCGGCCTCACACCCCTGTCGGCGAGCGCCGAAACCCGTTGTGCCAGACTGGCTTTGATCGCGGCGGCCGTGGCCTTGCCATCGAGCAGCCGGGCCGTCATCGACGCCTCACCAATTCTCGAGGCCCTGGTACAGCGGGAACGCCTCGGTGAGCCCGCGGACCCGGGCCCGCAACGCATCGACCTTGCAGCTCGGCTGCAGCGCGAGCGCGATCACGTCGGCCACCTCGCGGAACTCCTCGTCCCCGAAGCCCCGGGTGGCCAGCGCCGGGGTGCCGATCCGCAGCCCGGAGGTCACCATCGGGGGGCGGGGGTCGAACGGCACCGCGTTGCGGTTGACCGTGATCCCGACGGCGTGCAGCCGGTCCTCGGCCTGCTGACCGTCCAGCTCCGAGTCGCGCAGGTCGACCAGCACCAGATGGACGTCGGTGCCCCCGGTGAGCACCGAGACGCCGGCCCGCTTGGTGTCCTCGGCGGTGAGCCGGTCGGCGAGGATCGCGGCCCCGGCCAGGGTCCGCCGCTGACGCTCTGCGAACTCCTCGCCGGCGGCGATCCGGAATGCCGCCGCCTTGGCCGCGATGACGTGCATCAGCGGGCCGCCCTGCTGTCCGGGGAACACCGCCGACTGGAACAGCTTGGCGTGCTCCTCGGTTCCGGCCAGGATCATGCCGCCGCGCGGACCTGCCAGCGTCTTGTGCGTGGTCGAGGTGACCACGTGAGCGTGCGGCACCGGGTTCGGGTGCAGCCCGGCGGCCACCAGGCCGGAGAAGTGCGCCATGTCGACCATGAGCAGGGCACCGACCTCGTCGGCGATCTCCCGGAACGCCGCGAAGTCCAGCTGACGCGGGTAAGCGGACCAGCCGGCGATGATGAGCTTGGGGCGGTGCTCCAGGGCGGCCGCGCGCACGGCGTCCATCTCGATGCGGAACGTATTCGGGTCGACGCCGTAGGAGGCCACCGAGTACAGCCGCCCGCTGAAGTTGATCTTCATGCCGTGCGTGAGGTGGCCGCCGTGGGCCAGCTCGAGCCCCAGGATGGTGTCGCCGGGGCGGATCAGCGCGTGCATCGCCGCGGCGTTGGCCTGGGCGCCCGAGTGCGGCTGGACATTGGCGTAGGCCGCCCCGTAGAGCGCCTTGACCCGGTCGCGGGCGAGGTCCTCGGCCTTGTCGACCTCCTCGCAGCCGCCGTAGTAGCGCCTGCCGGGGTAGCCCTCGGCGTACTTGTTGGTGAGCACACTGCCCTGCGCCTCGAGCACGGCCCGCGGGGCGAAGTTCTCGCTGGCGATCATCTCGAGGGTGTGGCGCTGGCGGTCGAGTTCGCCGTGCAGCACCGCGGCCAGCTCTGGGTCGACGTCCCGGACGGAGGCGGTGGTCGTGGAGGCGGACGTGGGCGAGACAAATATGGGCTGAGCCAATTCGGACTCCTGATCGGCACTCGGGGTTGTCGCCGTCGATCGGCTTCGGTCATGGCCCCGGGCCCAGGCGGACGACCCCTCACGGGTGGCACTGCCGCTCCCCGGTGGTGACCCACCTTGCGCCAGTCACGGCAACCGCCAGCGTATCAAGCCGCCGTGGGGCTCACCCGGATCTCGAGCAGACGAGGGAGTCTCAGCCGAAGCAGCGGTCCACGATCTCGTCGGCGACGTCGGCCATGCCCAGTCGGGTGAAGACGGGTGCCCCCTCGCCCGAACCCCGTTCGACCGCGAGCAGGACCGCCGGCGAGCGCGCGTAGTCACAGTCCTTGGCGATGTCCAGCATCGCCGACGCCAGCGCCACCCTGGTCTGCGACGTCCCGCGGGGTTGGCGCCACCAGGGCAGCGCCATCATCCGCCGGACGGCGCCGAACCCGGGATCCACGATGTCCACGCTCTTGGCCGTGTAGACCTGGTGGGAGATGTCCTGGGCCTTGCCGGCACCGGCCATGTACTGCCAGTACCCGGTCACCGGGTCGTAGCCGCTGGTCAGCTTGGAGCGCAGCGCCGACACCAGGGCGTCGACCTCGGCGGCCCGATGGTCGGTGAGCCGGCGCACCTGCACCAGGAACGCGGCCGCCCCGTGCGAGACGTTGTAGACGCACGGCTTGGCGGCGTCGTAGGGCGAATCCGAGTAGGCCAGGCACGTCCCGCCGTTGACGCGCGGTATGGCCAGCACGGCGTCCACGGCCGACTCCAGAGCGCCGGCCGGGAGGGCGGCATTCTTGGCAGCCTCGATCAGCACCCAGCCGACGTGTCCGGCCGTGGTGACCGTGTAGGTGGTGCCGGCGGGGTTCACGGTGCCGTCCCCGTAGGCGTCCCAGGCCGCCGACAACCCGTAGCCGCCGGTCGAGGTCCGCGTGGCCAGCAGGGCGGCGATCCGGGACTTGGTCGCGGCGCTGCGCCAGCCGGAGGACTGCGCCTCCTCCCACACCAGCGAAGCGGCGTCGGCTGCCGTGGTGCGCGAGGCGGCCTGCGCCAACGCGGCCCCCGTCGAGGCGGTGGTCGCCCCCCGAGCGGCGGCCCGGTACCTGGCCGCCACCGCCCGCCACCGCGCCGCGGCCCGCGTCGCCTCGAGCGGCTCACCGTCGTCCAGTGGAAGGGAGGCACGCGCGGTGCGCACGGTCGTGGCCACCCGGCCCGAGACCACCCGCTCCAGCCGGACGTCGACGCCGGCCGTCATCGCCGGGATCTGTTTGGCCGTGGGACTCACCCGGCACGTCACCCGCAGCGTGGTGCGACCGGCGGCCAGCGTGTCGGCGGCACGGCAGGTCCGGCCGAGTGCGCTGATCCGGATGGTTCCCCGCGTCGGGGCGCTCACGTCCACCACCGCCCGGGCGGTGAGGGTGGACGGCGTGTCGAGCCGGGCGGGTCCGGCGAGCCGGATCGTCACCACGGTCCCGGCCGACGGCGTCGGCGCCTGCGCGGTGCCCGGGCGGGACAGCCCCGGCGGCACCCGCTCCGCCCAGGCGGGAGTGATCAGGGCAGCCATGACGACCGGGGACACGGCGACCGTGGCCGCCGCTGTGACCGCCACGGCCGAGAACGGAATCCGGCGGCGAGGGCTCATCTGGTGGACATCGGATCGCCCGGGCCCGATCTGAACCCACCGCGGCGGGCGGCGCGCGAGGCCCGGTCGGACGGGCCGCTACCAGGAGATGCGGTCGCACCCGGCGTGTGTGATCGGCTCGACCTGCAGGGTGGCGTGCTCGACGTCGAACCGCTCCCGCAGCACCGCGCCCGCATCGTCCAGCACCGCATGGGCGTCGGCGCTCTCGGCGGTGACCAGGTGGGCCGTGGCGACCGTCATCCCCGAGGTCAGCGTCCACAGGTGCAGATCGTGGACGTCGCGCACATCGGGGACGGCCGCCAGCGCGGCGGCGACGTCGTCCGGGTGCAGGTGGGCGGGGGCGTGCTGTCCCAGAACCGCCAGCACCTCGCGCCCCAGGACGACGGCGCGCACCACCACGAACGCAGCGATCGCCAGGGCGACCAGGGTGTCCCACGCGGGCAGGCCGGTGACGGCCACCAGAAGTCCGGCCACGACCACCCCCACCGACCCGAGCGTGTCGGCCAGCACCTCGAGATAGGCGCCCTTGACGTTGAGGCTCTCGCCGGCCCCGCCGCGCAACAGGGCCATGGCGATCAGGTTGACCACCAGGCCGAGGCCCCCGACGACGAGCATCGGCACCGGCAGGCCGCCGACCGCGACGCCCTCGTCCCGCCATCGACCGATCGCCTCGACGGTGACATAGATCGACACCACGACCATCAGCAGCACGGCGAGCCCGGAGGCGAACACCTCGGCACGGTAGGACCCGAAGGTGCGTCGACCGGTCTCGTCCGGCCGGGCCGCCAGCTGGGTGGCCAGCAGGGCCGCCCCCAGGGCCACCACGTCCGCCGCCATGTGGCCGGCGTCGCCCAGCAGCGCGAGCGAACCCGACAGCAGCGCCGTGACCGCCTCGACGACGAAGAACGCGGCGATCAGTGCGAAGGCCACCGTCAACCGCCATCGGTGGGTGGCACCGGCACGACCGTGGGAGTGGGAGTGGGACTGGTTCAGCGTCGCCACCTGCGGGTCTCGTCGGGCGAAGCCGGGCGCCACTCACCCGGCCTCGGGCAGTCTAGCCGCGACGGCGAAGGCACCGGC
Source organism: uncultured Kineosporiaceae bacterium (assembly GCA_964469635.1). GTDB lineage: Bacteria > Actinomycetota > Actinomycetes > Actinomycetales > Kineosporiaceae > JADJPO01. The sequence continues at coordinate 10,938 of CAYYCE010000004.1, read as the reverse complement.
AGATCACGAATCGGTGAACATTATCGGATGACCGGCGCTGCCTCTGGTCGAACCGGCGGGCCATCCGTTGATGATCTTCCATGGCTGCGACACCTGCGATGTCCGCCCGGCTGGGCGCGGAGTTCCTCGGCACCTTCTGGCTGGTCCTGGGCGGCTGCGGGACCGCCGTGCTGGCCGCCACCTTCCCCGACGTCGGGGTGGGCCTTCTGGGGGTGGCACTCGCCTTCGGCCTCACCGTGGTGACCATGGCCTACGCCGTCGGCGCCGTCTCCGGCGGCCACTTCAACCCGGCGGTCACCGTCGGGCTGGCCACCGGTCGCCGCTTCGCCTGGAAGGACGTCCCCGCGTACGTGATCACCCAGGTGATCGCCGCGGCCGCGGCCGCCACGGTGCTCTACGTGATCGCCAGCGGCAAGGCCGGCTTCGATGCCAAGGCGTCCGGCTTCGCCGCCAACGGATACGGCGATCACTCCCCCGGCGGCTACAGCCTGCTCGCAGCATTGGTGTGCGAGATCGTGCTCACCGCGTTCTTCCTCTACGTCATCCTGGGGTCCACGGACGTGCGGGCCCCGGCGGGTTTCGCGCCGCTGGCGATCGGCCTGGCGCTGACCCTGATCCACCTGATCTCGATCCCGGTGACCAACACCTCGGTGAACCCGGCCCGGTCGACCGGGGTGGCCCTCTTCACCGATGCCTGGGCGCTGCAGCAGCTGTGGCTGTTCTGGCTGGCCCCCATCGTCGGAGCCGTCCTGGCCGGCGGCACCTACGCGCTGATCACCAGGGAACCCGCGGCCTGAGGGGTCGGCACCCCGTCAGTCCCTCGGGGGCGGCGACCCGCCGGCGCCTCGATCGCCTCGATCGCCTCCCTGGCCTGACTACAGTGAGGCGACGTCCGCGGCCTTGGACTTCACGGCCTCGCCGGCCTCGCGCAGCCCCGCCAGCTCGGTCTCCGTCAGGTTGCGCTCGAAGACCTTGCGAGCGCCGTCCCGGCCGATCTCGGCCTCGACGCCCAGGTAGACGCCGTCGATGCCGAACTCACCGGACAGCCACGCGCACACCGGCATGACGGCGCCGGAGTCCTCGGCCACCGCGCGGGCCATGCGGGCGGCCGCCGCGGACGGCGCGTAGTAGGCGGAGCCGCTCTTGAGCAGGGCGACCACCTCGGCGCCGCCGTTGCGGGTACGGATCACCAGCTCCTCGATCTTGGCCGGATCCATCACGTCCGACAGCGGCGTGCCGTCGACCGTGCAGGCGCTCGGCACCGGGACCATCGTGTCGCCGTGCGAGCCGAGGGTCAGCGTCTTGACCGAGCCCACCGGCACGCCGAGCTCACTGGCCACGAAGTAGGTGAACCGGGCGGTGTCGAGCATGCCCGCCTGGCCGATGACACGGTTGTGCGGGAACCCGCTGGCGATCTGGGCCAGCGTCGTCATCTCGTCGAGCGGGTTGGAGACCACGACGACGACAGCGTCGGGGGCGTGCCGGGCCACGTTCTCGGCCACCCCCCGCACGATGCCGCCGTTGACCCCGAGCAGGTCCATCCGGCTCATCCCCGGCTTGCGGGGCAGGCCAGCGGTGATCACGACGACGTCGGAGCCGGCGATCACCTCGTAGCCCGCGCCGTCCACGGTCGTGGTCTTGCCGACCAGCTCGGTCTCGAAGCCTTCGATCGGGCGGGACTGGTTCATGTCGAGGGCCAGGCCCTCGGCCCAGCCGTCACGGATGTCGGTGAGCACGACCTTCTCGAAGATGTCGTACTCGGCCAGTCGCTGTGCAGTGGTGGACCCGTAGAAGCCGGCTCCGACGACGGTTGCCGTGCCCTTGCGCGCCATGTGCGCCTCTCCCTCTCGACGGATGTGTGAGCCCGTGATCACGCGACAACGTGATCACGCCATCGCGGTGGACGGTTCCTCCGACGCAGGCTATCGACTCGCCAGTGGCGGCGACAGCGCGCCGGCCGTGACACTTGGCATGTTCGTCCGGGCATCGTTCGGCACCCGTCGGGCCCCGACGTCTCAGGCCGAGTCCCGCTCGGACGCCGTGGCTCGCCGGACCACCAGCCGGGTCCAGGCGCCGAGGTAGACCCGGTCGTCGTCGGCCAGCTCCACCCGCCCCGCGATGGGGTCGGACGGGAGCGCCTTGCCGGTGGCGCCGACGTAGGTGCCGTTGGAGGACTGCAGGTCCTCGATCCACCACCGCTGGCCGTCGTGGGTCAGCTGGGCGTGGCGGCGGGAGACCCCGGTGTCATTGGCGATGTCGATGTCCGGGTGGATGTTGCGGCTGCTGGACGTGCGGCCCACGAGAACGCTGCGACGGTGCAGCGGAGTCACCACCGGCATCCCGGCCGACGGGCAGGCGTCGTCGACGTCCTGCAGCGCGTGCCAGTCGGGGTCCACCCAGACCTCCACGACGTACTCCACCTCGGTGGCCGGCTCCGCGGACGGCGGCATCACCGGGTCGGCCGGAGCGGTCGGCGCCGGCTGGACCCTCGCGCCGACCGAGACCCCGGCCGAGGCACCGGGGGACGGATCGACGGGGGCATCGCTGGGGGCATCGGGGGGAGCGAGCGGTGTCACGCCGACGGAGGCGTCGGGGACCGGAGCGGGGTCGGCCGCCGGAGCGGGGTCGGCCGCCGGAGCAGGGTCGGCCGCCGGAGCAGGGTCGGCCGCCGGAGCAGGGTCGGCCGCCGGAGCGGGGTCGGCGGCCGGAGACGGGTCGGCCGCGGTGGCGGGAGCCGCCGCGACGTCGTCCTCGGACCGGGACCTGGACAGCGGCCGGGGGAACTGACCCGTGGTGAAGTCGTAGCCGCATCGCTCGCAGAACAATGCGTCGGCCGGGCTGGTGGCGGTGCAGTGCGGACACCGCTGCTCGGTCGCCGCCGGGGCCGGAGCCGCGAGCGCGTCCAGGTCCAGCACCGAGGACGACGCCGGGGTGCCCGAGGACGCCGGCCCGCCGGAGGCGGACGGCACGGAGGAGGGGGACGACGCTGCGGCCGCCGACGAACCGGCACCGATCGGCGCTCCGCAGACGTCGCAGTAATCGGCCGAGGAGGAGGCGTGGCCGTCGGGGCAGGTGTGGGTCGTCATGACTACGGTCCTCCGCTCGTTACTTCTTCACCCGGGTGGTCTTGGTCGAGCTGGTGTCCAGGGCCATCTCGTCCAGCCGGTCCACGTCACGACGTAAGGCGACCCGGCCGGTGGCCGCGTCCTCGACATCGACCACCTTCCTCAATCGCATGGTGGCCTCGGCGTTCCCGGTCGCCTCGGCCAGCTGGACGGCACGACCCAACTTCACCCGGGCCGTGTCCTCGTCCCCCGCCGATCGGGCGGCGAGTCCGGCCTGGATCGCCTGGGCCAGCTCGGCCTGCCCGGTGTAGTGGGCGACCTCGGCATTGATCCGGGTGGTGAGCACCTCGTCGTCCGACCACAGGGCCTTGACCAGGCCGCCGGCCACCACCTGCTCCCGGACCACCAACTGCACCCGCGCGGCGAGTTGTTCCGATCCTACGGGTTTGGCCGGCAGCCGGACGGCGACGTGGTAGTCGCGCGACTCATCGCCCCAGGCCCCGGTGGGGAAGCCGGCGGTGAGGGCGTTGACGTCCACCCGACGTCCGGTGAGGTCCTCCACGGTCGGCGAGACCTGGCGCACGAACAGCACCTGGGCGCCCTGCGGGGCCCAGACCCGCAGCTGCGCGTCGGCCACCCCCCGCGCCATCGCCCGCTGCATGATCTCGGCGAACACGAGCGGCATCGCGGCGGCGTCCGGGATCAGGTCGACCGAGCCCAGCAGGGCCGTCGCGACGCCGCGCAGCTCCGCGACGTCCCAGTCGGCGCCCGCGCCGCGGCAATCGCACTGGAACACCCCTTGGGCGTCGCGGACCGAGGACGCGAGTACCTCGGGCGCCTCGCTCTGGTTGCGTCCGTCGGTCAGCAGGATGGCGTGCCGCTGGGTGGCCTGTGGAACGGCCTCGAAGATCCGTTTGGTCAGGCGAAGCCAGGAGCCCATGGCCGTGCCGCCACCGGCCACGAGCCGACTGACCGCCCGTTTGGCCTCGGCCCGGGCGGCCGTCTCCATCCGGACCATGGCTGCCGGGGCGTTGGGGTACGGGAACACCCGGTTGGCGCCGTCGGTCCCGGCAACGATGGCGAACCAGGTGCCGTCGATGATCTGGTCGAGGGCCGCGACGGCGGCGGTGCGGGCCGCGACGATCTTGTCGCCCTGCATCGACCCCGAGGTGTCGACGATGATCGTCTCGGCGGCATCGCCCTCGGCGCCGCGACCGGCCTCGCCCGCACCGGAACAGGTCACCGTGATCACGGCGTGGACATCGGTCCCGCCGTCGGGCAGGAACTCGTTCTGGAACACCTCGGCGGTGAATTCGGCCACGGCAGCTACCTCGCTTCCATGTCGTGGGGTGTCGTCGGGTCGAACCGGGCCAGCGCCACGGTGATGTTGTCGTGACCGCCCCGGTCGATGGCCCAGTCGACCAGGGCCTCCGCCAGGGCCTCGGGGTCGACGGCCACAGGATCGACGGCCACAGGATCGACGGTCACAGGATCGACGGCGGGAGCCTCGTCCTCGGCCGGAGCGCTGCGGGCGCCGTGGATCAGTTCGGCGATCTCCTCGGCCCCCGAGGCATAGTTCCACAGACCGTCCGAGCACAGCAGCAGCCAGCCGGCGCGGTCCAGCGGATGGATCCGGGTGCGCGGGACCGGATCGGGGGCATCGGCCCCGAGCCATCGGGTGATGGCGTGGGCCCGGGGCATCGACTCGGCCTCGGCCCGTGGCACCCCGTGGGCGATCGCCTCGGAGGCCCAGGAGTCGTCCTCGCTGAGCTGGACCGGCTCACCGTCGTCCGGCACCCAGTACGCGCGGCTGTCGCCGACCCACCCCGTGACCACCAGTCCCGGCCCGATCCCCGACGAGCGTTCGATCAGCGCGGCGACGAAGGTGCAGGACGGCGGACTCTTGCCGTCACCCACGCCTGCCCCGGAGGCGGCCGCCTCCCGCTGGGCGGCCTCACCGGCCGCCAGCATCCGGGCGGTGAACTCCCCGCCGCGGGAGGTCTGCGGCGTCGACCGGGCCGCCGCCTCCGGCCCCGCGCCGGCGCCCGGAGCGCCCTCGGGCGCCCGCAGCCCCAGCCCGTCGATCAGCGCGTCCCGACCCGCCCGGGCCGCCGCCAGACTGGCGACGTCGGAGCCTGGGGCCATCGACACCCCGTCGCAGACCACCAGCGCGCCCAGGCTGGACGGCTCCTGCGCCGCGGCGACCGCGACGGCGTCCTCGTTGCGGGTGTGCCGCACCCCGCGGTCGCAGACCGCGGTCAGCCAGGCGGCGGGCCGGTCGACCCAGTGGTCGCGCGGTCGGGGGGCCGCGGCCCCGCACTGCTCGCAGTATCCGTCGGCGGCCACGATCCCGTCGCAGGCCGCACAGGTCGGCGGCAGCGTCTCGAGATCGGCGTCCACGACCCGGAACGGGTTGTGCCGGGCGCGATCGGTTCCGGCCACCGACGCGTCGTCGAGCAGGGTCCCGTCGTGGGCCCGACCGGCCGCGGCGCCCGAGGCGACCGAGGCGACCGCAGCCGGCTCGGCCAGGGTCGCCGCGGGGGTGACCTCGGCGCCGCAGGCCTCGCAGAACAGCTCCCCCGAGCCGATCGGGGCACCGCAGGACGGACACGACGACGCCGCGGGTCCGCCCCGGGGGGCGTCGGCGGGGAGGATCTCGCTCTGGGGTGTCGGGCTCGGGGTGATGTCGGTCTCCGTTGTGTGGGGTTCGGTCATGTCAGCGTCCACCGCCGGACGTCGTTGGCCGCATCCACGAGCCGGACCCGGTCGGCGGTCTCGGTCTCCATGGACGCGAGCCTGCGGTAGGCGGCCTCGACGGCGTCCCGCAGCGCCGGTTCCGCCGCCGGGACGCCGCCGACGGTGATCGCCGGTTGCGGACCGGTGGCGAGCACCTCGTCGAGGGCGGCGCTCATCACGCCCAGCTCCAGCCGGGCGCGGTCCAGGGGCTCGATGGTCACCGAGGCCACGCTGTCCAGCGCCTCGGACAGGCCCGTGAGCCCCCGGCCCGCCGCGGCCAGCAGCCCGGCGCGCTGGCGACGCGCCTCCACGAACGCGCGGCTCGTCGAGGGGACAAGGTCGAGCGCCGTGATCGCACCGTCCCCGTCGCCGCGGGCCAGCCGGATCCTGGCCAGCCCGAACGCGGCCGGGGCGGTGTAGTTGGCGTCGGTCCGCGCGCAGGCCAGGTAGAGCCCCTCGGCGACCTCGCCCTCGCCGCTGAGCTCGCACGCCAGAGCGAGCGCCAGCTTGGGCGCCAGCTCACCGGGGACCTGCCCGTAGACGGCGTTGAACGCCGCCCGGGCGGTGGCCGCCTCCCGGGTGTCCAGGGCCGCCAGTCCGCTCATCCACACCGCCCGCCACTCCCACGCGTCGGCCTTGAGCATCTCGTGGACGACGCCGTCGGCCAGGTCGTGGCGGCCCATCTCCAACGCGGCCAGGATCATGGCCAGCCGCACCTCGACGGACGGCGAGGGCTGCCTGGCCAACTGCTCCCACCGCGCGATCGGATCGGTCACCGAGAGACCGGCGAGCCAGGCGGCGTGCGGATCGGCGGCGTCCGGTCGCAACGCCGGCAGCTCCTGCCACTCCAGCGTCTGCCCGGAGACCACGGGAACCTCGAACAGGACCGAGGCGGTCGAGTGCTGCGCCACCCCGGACTCGGGACGGTCGAGGGCGACGATCTCGCGCAGCACGCCCAGGAGTTGCACCCGCAGCTCGTCGGCGCTCTGGAACCGGTCGTCCGGGTCGGCGGCACAGGCCTTGGCCAGCAACCGGTACAGCGAGTCGTAGCGCTGGAACAGCGGCACGTCCGCCACCGGCGGCAGCGAGGTGGCGTAGGTCGACTGGTAGCCGCGGAACTCCATCACCATCACCGCCAGGGTGCGTCCGATGGTGTAGATGTCCGAGGCGATCGAGGGACCGGTGGTGGGCACCTCGGGAGCCTGGTAGCCGACGGTGCCGTAGATCGGGGAGTCGAGGTCGTCGATCCGGCGGACTCCGCCGAGGTCGATCAGCTTGACCGCGTCGCCGACCTGGATGATGTTGTCGGGCTTGAAGTCGCAGTACAGCAGGCCCGCATCGTGCAGGTAGGTGAACGCCGGCAGGATCTCGAGGAGGTAGGCGATGGCCTGGTCCACCGGGATCGGATCGTAGCGCCCGGTGCGCTGCATCCGTTGCTTGAGAAGGTCTTTGAGCGAGGTGCCGCCGACGTACTCCATGACGATGTACCCGGCGCCCTCGTGCTGGGCGAAGTTGAAGATCTCGACGATCAGCGGGTGCTCCACCTTGGCGAGGAACTCGCGTTCGGCGATCGCCGCGGCGTAGGCGTCGGCGTCCCCGGAGTTCAGCAGGCCCTTGAGCACCACCCAGCGCCGGCCCAGGACCACGTCGCGGGCCAGGTAGATCCAGCCCAGCCCACCGTGGGCCAGACAGCCGGCGACCTCGTACTGGCCGCCGACCAGGTCGCCGGGACGCAGCTTCGGGGTGAACGAGAACGGGTTCCGGCACTTCGGGCAGAAGCCCTCCAGCAGGCCCGGCCGACCGTCGCGCGAACGACCCACCGGGCTGGCGCAGCTGGGGCAGTACCGGCGGTCCTCGGGGACCATCGGGTCCTTCATGAGCGCCGCTTCGGGGTCGATCGCCGGGACCGGCGGCACGAAGGTCAGCCCGGCGCCGAGCCGCGCCCCGCGCAGCCGGGTCGAGCCGGTTCCCAGCGAGCGAGTCGCCCGGGTGCCGCGGGCGCGGGCCGAGCCGATCGGCGCGCTGGCCAACCGGTTCGAGGAGGTGATCCGGCTCGCCGTCGAGGGCGAGCCGTCGCCGGTGCCGCCCGCCGACATCGGGGCCGGCGCCGCGGGCGCCCCCGCAGGTGAGCCGCAGACGTCGCAGTACCCGTCGAGGATGGTGCCCGTGCACCCCGGCTGGGTGCAGTGGCCGCCGTCCGGCACGCTCATACGCTCGCTCCCGTGGTGTTGGTCCCCGCGGGTGGACGAGCCGCCGCCGGGCGACCGCGGACCAGCTCGCGGAACGTGGTCACGGCCAGCCGGGCGGCCGCGATGTCACAGGGCCTGGCGGCCAGCGTCACCTGCGCCTCGGCCAGGGCCCGGGTCACGGCCGCATCGGATTCGCGACCGGTGCGCCCCGCCATGGCCTGATAGCTCGTCAACAGCCCGACCAGCTCCTCGTACTCTGCCAGCGGCCGGCCGTAGGCCTGCTCGACCATGTCCATCGCCCGCACCACGGTGTCCAGCCGCTGGGTGAAGGCGTCCAGGTCCGCCCGGCCGGTCGGCACCGACCCCAGGGCCGAGACGTCGGGCACGGCGTAGACCGGTGCCGGCGTGATCTCGGCGGTGCAGCGGGTCACCAGCGCCTGCAACCGGGTGCGCCGGTGTTCGAGGGCGGCGACCTCGCTGGCGGCCCTGGTCCGGTCGGCGATCAGTTCGGCGGCCGTCGCCTCCGCGGACCGGGCCTGCCGCAGCTTGGTCGCCGTGGTGACGACCAGGTCGCGCTCGGCCCGGGCGGTGTCCACCTCGAGATCGTGCAGCACGCCGTCGACATCGCCGCCGCGGGCCGCCCGGGTGGCCACGGCGTCGACCCGGGAGGCCAGCGTCTCGACCTGGGGCGCCCAGGTCGGCTCCTCCTTGACCAGTTCGCGCAGCCGCTCCAGCGAGGCCCGCAACGCGCCCACCCTGACCACGGCCTCGCTGGCGCGGGGATCGAAGGAGAGCCGGGCGCGCAGCTGGGCGGCCAGAGCGTCGGAGAGCCGGCAGGCCTCCACCACGCTGAGCCGCAGGCTGGCGTCGGCCGGCGAACCGCTCAGCCGTCCGAAGATCACCCGGGACATCTGCTCCCGGGTGAGCACGTCGGCCCGGCCCGAGTCCCACAGCAGATCGAGCTGCTGGCAGCGCTCGCTCACCGACTGCCACAGCGCCATCGAGAGCGTGACGTCGGCGGTGTGGTCGTCGGGGTCGGCCGACCGCTGCGCGGCCCCGTCGAGGCCGTCCAGTTCGCGCCTGCGCTGGGCGACCCAGTCGCGCAGGGCGCGCAGGTAGCCCAGCAGAACGTTGGGGTCGGCGGCCTCGCCCAACCGCCCCGGGGGCACCGGGGCGATGGCCAGGCCCATGGGCGCCGAGGGACTCATGTGCGCCCGTACAGGGGGGTCGGTGGGCGGTCGGCGCCGAGCGAGCCCTTCAGCCACCGGTCGTAGGAGGCCTGCCAGCTGCCGTCGCTCACGGCCTTGGCCAGCACCGAGTTCACGTAGGCGGCGAAGTCCTTGTGCCGTTTGTTCACCCCGAGGCCGTAGGGCTCGTTGCTCAGGCTGTCGTCGGTGACCCGGGTGGTCGGGTCCTGGTTCGAGAATCCGGCCAGGATGGCGTTGTCGCCGGTGATGGCGTCGACCTTGCCCTGCTGCAGCAGCACCAGGCAGTCGGTGTGACTGGCCACCCCGACGATGATCGCCTCGGGCGCCTTCGCCTGGATCTGTCCCAGGCTGGTCGACCCCTTGGGGGCGCACACCCTCCTGCCCGCCAGGTCGTCGACGGACTCGATCGGCGAGTCGCTGGGGACCATGAGACCCTGGTGGGCCTCGAAGTACTCGGCCGAGAACGCGATGGACTGCCACCGGGGGCAGCTCATCGTGAAGGCCCGCGCCACGAGGTCGACGCCGCCCCTGGCGTTGTCCTCCTCGTCCACCTCGGGCTGCAGCTGCTCGATCCGGTCGGCGGTCGTGATCACCTTGAACCGGATCTGCGTCGCGTCGCCGAAGATGGCCTTGGCGACCAGCCGCGCCATGTCGATGTCGAAGCCCTCGAAGTTCTCCGGGGTCTGCGGGTCGACGGCACCCAGCTGACGGGTGTCGGCCGAGACCCCCACGAGCAGGTACCCCCGGCTCTTGATCTTCGAGGCGTACGCACTCGTCGTCGCCGGGGTGTAGGACCGCGTCGGGTCGCCGCACGTCGGCGCCGGCGAGGCGCTCGCCGACGGCTGCGGGCTCGCGGCGGTCGTCTCCGACGGCGAGGGGGAGAGCACCGACGCGGGGGTGACCGCCGGTGCGCTGAGACATCCGGCGACCAGCGCGCACGGGGCCGCGACGAGCAGCACCGGGCGCAGCGCCGTCCGCATCGTGGTCCGTATCCCGGTCCGCAGGGTTCGGGTCATCGGTACTCCCCCAGCCGCCGCGAGATGCCCGCGAGACTCGCCGCGGCCGCCAGCAGACCGACCGCCACGGTCAGCCAGCCGACCAGCTGCAGGGCGGTGTCGGAGCCGGAGAGCCGCTCGTTGGTCGCCGCGGCCTGGGCGGCCAGGGCTTGGGCCGAGGACTCGTCGAAGGTGGTGAACGCGGCGTTCGAGTCCCCCGTGGCCAGGTCTCGGGCCTGCCGCCAGTGGCCGCCGTCGTCGTCGGCGCGCACCTGTGCGTGCACCGCCGCCCAGGCCGCGAAGTCCTGCTGCGGCCTCGTTCCGGCGCCCTGCTGCGCGGCGGTCGCCAGGTCGGTCTGCGCGTGGTGGATCTGGGTCAGGGCCTGGCT
>CAYYCE010000004.1:0-346 GCA_964469635.1 uncultured Kineosporiaceae bacterium | reverse complement strand
CGCCGGCGGCCGCAGCGCTCACTCCCACCGGCACGGGCACGGCGGAGGCGGCGTTGCCCCGGGCGATCAGGCCGAACGCCTCCTGGGCCTTGGCGTCGAAGGCCGCGGTGCGACCGGCCGCCAGCGAGACGCTGGCGGCGTAGGGTCCCTCGGCGACCGACCGGGCCCGACCCACCGCGGCGTCCAGCGTGATCCAGCCGATCACCAGGGTCACCAGGACGGCGGCCGTCGCCAGGGCCAGGGGCGCGTTGAGAACGCGGTGTGTGCGCCGGGCCAGCCACCCCTGGACGGCGACGAGCAGCAACAGAGCCAGCACCCCGGCCACGACCAGCCGGACGGTGGCCAG
>CAYYCE010000003.1:0-28352 GCA_964469635.1 uncultured Kineosporiaceae bacterium | reverse complement strand
CTGCCGGGGACCAGCGCGTCCAGCACACGCTCGTCGACGACGGCACCGATCACCGCGGCGACGTCGAGGACCTGGCGGGCGCCCGGCGGTAGCCCCGCCAGGCGGGCCAGCACCGCCTCGCGCACCGTGATCGGCAGCTCCTGGCCCTGCGAGGCCAGCGTCTCCAGAACGAAGAAAGGGTTGCCGCGAGTGGTGGCGTGCAGCCGTACCGGGTCGATGAGCCGGTCCCCTACCAGAGCGCGAACAGCGTTGGGAGACAGCGGTTCCAGTCGCAGTCGCGACACCGGCGCCCCGGTCAGGGCACCGAGTGCCGCGCGGAGCGGGTGATCGGGAGCGAGGTCGTCGCGATGGGTCAGCACCACCACCGTGGGCAGTTCGACGACCCGTCGCGTCAGCAGGGTCAGGACGTCGAGCGTGGCCATGTCGGCCCACTGCAGGTCCTCGAGCACCAGCGCCACCGGAGCCGGCGGCCGACTCAGCTCCTCGAAGAGCGCCTCGAACACCCGGGCCGGATCCGACGATGGTGATGCGCACGCATCGCGCAGTCCCGACGACGCGTGGCGCGCCACGTCGAGGAGGGGACCGAGCGGCCGGGGGGCGAACAGGTCGTCGCAGCGGCCGAGCAGCGCCCGGCCCCCGGCCAGGCCCGCCACGAACCCGGCCACCAGCGCGGACTTGCCGATCCCCGCCTCCCCGCTGACGATCACGACGCGGCCGTGGCCGCCTGCGGCGTCCGCGAGGGCGGCCTCCAGACCGGTCAGCTCGGTCCGTCGCTCCAGCAACCCCATGACTCCAAGGCTACGCGCGCCCCTCTCGTGATCATGCGCTGTGCATGATCACTGGGAGGGTGGGGAGAAGAGGTCGGTGAGACGGCGGCGAGCACCCTGCCGAAGGGGGAGGTCGCGAAGGCGCGGACGGCGTCCCGGGTGGTCACGCACACCCGCTGCCCCCAGTCGGGATCGGACACCCCGAACACGGCCACCTCGCGCACGCCCGGCGCCCGGGAGAGCGCCTGCTCCACCTCGACCGGGTGCACGTTCACGCCACCAGTGATGATCAGGTCCTCGCGCCGGGACTCGATCCACAGGTACCCACACCGTCTCGACGCCGAAACCGCTCGACCGACCACCGGGGCAGCACCCGCACCGACCCACCGGCCAGCAGGGTGCCGAGCGACCGCAGCGGCGCCGAGTGGTACATCGGGCCGGCCACCAGATGCACGTCGTCCGGTGCGAAGCCCCAGACCTCTCGCTCGTCCAGGACCAGCGCGCGCGGGCGGCGTCGCCGTCCAGTACCCCACCGCGGACACCCTTCGGCCGGCCGCTGGTGCCGGACGTGTAGTGCATCGGCCGCACCAGGGGGACCTCGGCGATCTCGACCGGAGCGGCGTGTTCATCACGGGGACGACGCCGAGCGCCGCCGTCCCGAGCACGGCCGTCACGAGTTGGTCGCAGGACGTCGCGACGAGGGCGACCCGATCCCCGGGGGACCACCCCCCGCACCGTGAACGAGCCCGCGACCCGCGCCGCGCAGTCCCAGGCGTGATCGGCAGTCAGCACCGCCGAACGTTCCGACAGTGCATGATCACGGGGCGCGGATCAGTCGGCGCCGAACTCGAGGGAGGCCTGGTCGACCAGCGCGTCGTCGGGCTGCACGTCGGTGTCCGCGCCGAGCTCGGCGATCTCCTCGGCGCCGCCGGCCTCGATCTCGCCGATGAGATCGATGTGCGAACCCAGACGCCCCTGCCGCGCGTACAACTCGAGCTTCGAGCGGCTGTCGGCGATGTCGAGGTTGCGCATGGTCAACTGCCCGATCCGGTCCAATGGGCCGAAGGCGGCGTCCTCGGTGCGCTCCATCGACAGCCGGTCCGGGTGGTAGCTGAAGCCCGGCCCTCGCGTGTCGATGATCGAGTAGTCGTCGCCCCGGCGCAGCCGCAGCGTCACCGACCCGGTGACCGCCGAGGCCACCCAGCGCTGCAGCGACTCGCGAAGCATCAGGGACTGCGGATCAAGCCAGCGACCCTCGTACAGCAGCCGGCCGAGCCGCCGTCCCTCGGCGTGGTAGTTGGCGACGGTGTCCTCGTTGTGGACGGCGTTGAGCAGCCGCTCGTAGGCGGTGAACAGCAACGCCATGGCCGGGGCCTCGTAGATGCCGCGGCTCTTGGCCTCGATGATCCGGTTCTCGATCTGGTCGGACATGCCCAACCCGTGCCGGCCGCCGATCTCGTTGGCCCGGTGCACCAGCTCGACACCCGAGGCGAACGACTCGCCGTTGATGCCCACCGGGCGGCCCTGGGCGAACTCGACCGTCACGTCCTCGGTCTCGATGACCACGGTGGGGTCCCAGAACCGCACCCCCATGATGGGTTCGACGATCTCGATCGAGGCATCCAGATGCTCGAGCCGCTTGGCCTCGTGGGTGGCACCCCAGATGTTGGCGTCGGTCGAGTAGGCCTTCTCGACGCTGGCCCGGTAGGGCAGGTCGCGCTCGGACAGCCAGGTCGACATCTCGGTCCGGCCGCCGAGTTCGTTGACGAACGCCGCGTCCAGCCATGGCTTGTAGATCCGCAGGCCGGGGTTGGCGAGTAGTCCGTAGCGGTAGAACCGCTCGATGTCGTTGCCCTTGAAGGTGGAGCCGTCGCCCCAGATGTCGACGTCGTCCTCCCGCATCGCCCGCACCAGGAGCGTCCCGGTCACGGCGCGCCCCAGCGGGGTCGTGTTGAAGTAGGCGCGGCCGCCCGAGCGGATGTGGAACGCACCGCACGCCAGGGCCGCGAGTCCCTCCTCCACCAGCGACTCGCGACAGTCGACGAGACGGGCCACCTCGGCGCCGTACTGCTTGGCACGGTCGGGCAGCGTGGACATGTCGTCCTCGTCGTACTGGCCGAGGTCCGCGCTGTAGGCGCAGGGGACGGCGCCGTGCTCGCGCATCCAGGCGACGGCGACAGAGGTGTCGAGACCGCCGGAGAACGCGATCCCGACCCGTTCCCCCTTGGGCAGGCTGGTCAAGACTTTGGACACGGGCCTCAGCGTAGTGGGTGGGGTTCGCGCGCCGTCCCGCGGGCGATCTCCAGGCGACGGGATCGGGGCCGCGATCCACCGTGATCGATCGTGTCCACTCTGGACGGGATCGCTCCGGCGGCCCGGTCCCAGCAGGTGCCCTGGTTGCTGTGGGGCTGTCGGCAGGGGTCGGATCACGGTGAAACCAGGCTCATTCGGGCCCTGACGCCTTGGCCAGCAGTTCCGCCACCGTCTCGTCACCGACCTCACCGAAGTCGGCGTAGCTCGCCCCGGCGCCGTTCGACCAGGCAGATCACGTCGTCCGCGACCGAGTCGAGATCGCGGCGGCACTGCAGCGGGGCCACGGGGACGGCCAGCACCACGCGGGCCGCGCCACGCTCGCGGACCACCCGGCAGGCGGCCACGGCGGTGGCACCGGTGGCGACCCCGTCGTCGACGACGACGGCGAGCCGGCCCGAGGGCGGGACGGCCGGGCGCCCTGCCCTCAGCCGTACCAGCCGCCGCTCCAACTCGACCCGCTCGCGGGCCTGCACCTGCCACAGCGTCTCCTCGGACAGGTCGCGGGCCCGCAGCACCTCCGTATTGACCACCACCGTGTCGTCCTCGCCGATCGCTCCCATGGCCAACTCGGGTTCGCCGGGGACGCCGAGCTTGCGCACCACGACCACGTCGAGCGGCATCGCCAGCAGATGGGCGATCTCGTAGCCGACCACCACTCCCCCACGCGGCAGCCCGTAGACCACACCGTCCTTGCCGCGCAGTCCCAACAGCCGGGCTGCCAGGCGCCGGCCGGCGTCGGTGCGGTCGATGAACCTCATCCTTCAGGGCATCACACGAACCGCGCCGTTGCCTACCGTCGGGGTCCACCGTCGGGCGCTCGGCACATCACCGAGCCCCTAGGCTGCCCAGTGTGCGGGTCGGCCTCGACGTGCTCCGTCCGCCCGACCGGGTCCGGGCCTTCGGCCCCGACGGCGAGGTGGCGCTGGACGACGTCCGGCTGGCGCTGCGGTGCACCGTCCACGAAGGGGACGGCGCCGCGGGCGTGGTCCGGGTCGAACTGACCGGGAGCGCCGCGGTGAGCCGACTCCGGCTGCGTTGGCGCGCGGACCTCTCGGAGGTCGAGCACCTGCTGCCCGATGCGTGGGAACGCTCCTACGGCGACCTGGCCTGGTTGCCGATGCGCCCGGAACGGGTCATGCCCTGGTCGTTCGTGGCCACGGGCGCCGATCGAACGGTCGGGTGCGGCGTCGCGACCAACCCCGGCGCCCTGTGCTTCTGGACCGCCGACGAGGCGGGCGTGAGCCTGTGGACCGACGTCCGCAACGGCGGCTCGCCGATCGTTCTCGGCGAGCGGTGGCTGCACGTGTGCGACGTGGTCGCCGTCGAGGGCGCGGACGGCGAGAGCGCGTTCGCCGTTCAGCGCCGGCTCTGCGGCGCGATGGCCGCGGCCGGACGGGCAGCGCCCCGGCTGCCCGATCATCGCGTGTACGGCGCCAACGACTGGCACTTCGCGCTGGGCCGGGCCGACGCCGGCGTCGTCCTCACCCTCGCGGAGTTCGTCTCGGCGAACTCACCGGACGTCGGCAACCGGCCCTACTGTGTCGTGGACGACGGCTGGTCCGCCGGGGGTCTGGGGCACGGGCCCTGGATCGGCAACCACCGCTACGGCCACATGGGCGGGCTCGCGCATCGGTTGCGTGAGCGCGGCGTCCGGCCCGGGCTGTGGTACCGCCCGCTGACACCGCTGCCCGAGCACGGCGACCGCTGGCGACTGGCCCGCGGCGGCGGCGCCATGGACCCCACCATCCCCGAGGTGGCCGCCTCGATCCGCGAGCAGCTGGCCCGGATCACCGGCTGGGGCTACACCATGATCAAACACGACTTCACCACATGGGACCTGCTGGGACGGTGGGGACCCCAGATGGGTGCCGGAGTGACGGACGACGGTTGGGCGTTCGCCGACCGCACCCGGACCACGGCCGAGATCGTCACCGACCTGTACGCGACGATCCGCCGGGCGTGCGGCGAGGCGCTCGTGATCGGCTGCAACACCCTCGGCCATCTGTCGGCCGGGCACGT
The DNA here is from genome assembly GCA_964469635.1 of uncultured Kineosporiaceae bacterium. Classification (GTDB taxonomy): domain Bacteria; phylum Actinomycetota; class Actinomycetes; order Actinomycetales; family Kineosporiaceae; genus JADJPO01. The sequence goes on along the minus strand of CAYYCE010000003.1, from coordinate 23,253 downwards.
CGAACTGCAGCGGATCGGCGACGACACCTCGGGCCGGTCGTGGAACCGGAGCCGGCGGATGGGAGTCAACGCCCTGGCGTTCCGGGCCGCCCAGCACGGCGCGCTCTACGCCGTGGACGCCGACATCGCCCCGATCACGCCAGACCTGCCCTGGCGACAGGCGGTCCAGTGGCTGCATCTACTGGCCGCCAGCGGAACACCCGCCTTCGTCTCCGTCGACCCGGCCTCGCGGACCCAGACCGTCGCGGCCGCCGTCCGGGACGCATTCACCCTGGCCGCCGGAACGCCTCCGGTCGCCGAGCCGCTGGACTGGACGACGTCCACGACACCGTCCCGTTGGCGGCTCGGCGACCGGGAACAGACCTACGACTGGATCGAACCGGACGGCGCCTGGCCCTTCCTCGACTGAGCGTCACCGACGACTGAACGTGACCGCCCGCGATGCTCAACTCGCGAACCCGAGGCGGCACCGCGCTCGAGGGGAGACGGAGTGTGCGCTCGGGGCAGAGGGCCGACCGACGGAGGGTCAGCGACGTCGACCGGGCCGGCCACGCTGGAGCAGCCCGCCTTCAAGTCCACTGTAGATCCCCCGCATGCTGCAGTACCCGGCCCCCACGACGGCGATGATCAACGATCCGAGGGTCCCGACGGTGTGCCTGCCGAGTTGCGACGCAGTCATCAAGGACACGATGCCCAGGACCAAGAAGCCGAGGGCTCGCAGACCCCACCGTTGCGGGCGGCGCCGGCCGGGGGCTGACTCAGCTCCGCCAACGATCCTCACAGCACGAGTCTGCCACTTCGCCCATCGACATGGTGCCTGTGGCCTCAAGGCCACAGGCACCATGTCCTGTCGAATCGAGTCGGCCGCCGCCGCTACCCCTTCACGGAACCGGCGGTCAGGCCGCGGACGAAATAGCGCTGCATCGAGAGGAACACGATGACCGGCACGATCATCGTCAGGACGCCGCCCGCGGTCACCAGGTTCCAACCCTGACCCTGCTGACCGAGCAGATTGTTCTTCACGGCCACGGTCATCGGGGCGTTGTCGCCAGGTCCGATGAACACCAACGCCACGAGGAGATCGTTCCAGACCCAGAGGAACTGGAAGATTGCGAACGAGGCGAGGACGGGTGTCGACATCGGCAGGACCAGCCGGTAGAAGGTCCCATAGTGGCTGGCCCCATCCACCTTGGCCGACTCGATGACCTCACGTGGCAGGGTGGACATGTAGTTGCGGAACAGGTAGATGGCCAGTGACATGCCGAATCCGATGTGGAACAGCCACACGGAGGGGAAGCTGCCGGCCATCTTGAAGCCACCGATGTGCAGCTTTCCGTACAGCTGCAGCAGGGGAACCAACGAGACGAAGTTCGGCACCACCAGCAGACTGACGATGACCAGGAACATGACATTCCGGCCGGGGAAGCTCATGAACGTGAACGCGTAGGCCGCGAACGCCGCGATCAGGATCGGGATGAAAGTCGCCGGCAGAGCGATGGCGAAGCTGTTGATCAGCGCCGTGCCCAGGTTGGCGTTGACGATGGCGTCGTGGTAATTCGAGAACGTGAAGTGACTCCACGCGGACGGATTGAACACCGCCGTCCACCAGCCGGAACTGTTCGCCGCGCTCTCGGAGCGGAACGAGGTGACAACGGTGCCGACCGCCGGGACCAACCAGAAGAAGCAGATCACGATGACCGCGACCTTCACCGTCCAGTGAGCCCTACCGATGCCGGCGACCCGCGGTTTGCGGCCGGTCTTCGCTGCCTTGTCCGAGGTGGCGGTCGGAGCCTGCTGACCCGTGCTCATCGGTTCGCCTCCTGGATCCGGAACTGACGCACCTGGAAGATCATGACCGGAATCACCGCGATCATCAGCATCACGACGATCGCCGAGGCGTAGCCGTTGTTGAAGTTGGTGAACATCTGGTTGAAGAACTCGGTGGCCAGCACGTTGGTGTTGAAGTTGCCGTTCGTCATCACGTAGACGATGTCGAACAGCTTCATGACACCGATGAGGACCGTCACGTACACGGTGACCACGGTGGGCATGATCTGCGGCACCACGACCCGACGGAAGATCTGCATCTCGTTGGCCCCGTCGACCCGCGCCGCTTCCAGCGTGTCGGTGGGTACGCCCTTGATCGCGGCGGACAGCAGCACCATCGAGAAGCCCACCTGGAGCCACAGGAACATGATGATCAGCATGAAGGTGTTCATGTAGAGCGTGCGCTGCTCCAGCCAGGCGACGGGATCGAAGCCCAACCCCGTGATGATGGCGTTCTGGAGTCCCACCTGGGGCTGCCCGGGCGGGGAGGTGGCATAGATGAACCGCCACACCGTGCCGGCACCGACGGCGCTGATCGCCATCGGGAAGAAGATGATGGTCTTGGCGGTCTTCTCGCTGACCGGCGTGAGCTTGTCGACCAGCGTGGCCACGAGCAGGCCCAGCAGGACGGCCGCGATCGCCGCCACGATGATCCAGACCAGGGTGGTGAGCAAGGTATCCCGGAAGCCGCTGTTGGCCAACAGCTTGCTGTAGTTCTGGAACCCGACCAACTTGGTGCTCTGCGCATTGGCGAAGCTGTACTCGATCGTCAGGATGCCCGGGTACAGCACGTAGAGGATGATCGCCGCGACCGCCGGCAGGATGTACAGGTAGGGCTTGACCCGGTCCTCCCACCGCCCGGGCAGTAGCTCGGCGATCTTGTTGAGGATCCAGAAGGCGGCCAAGGCAACACCGACACCGGCCACCACAGTCAAGATCGAATTGATCAATTTGATCACGAGCACCGCCTCCTTGTGGCCGCAATCCCGCGGCTTGCGGCCACGTCGATCGGGTGGTTCGACTGGTAGATACCCGTCGGGCCTGGTTCTTCCCTACCACCGACCGGACGGCTCCGACAGCCCGCCGGGATGTACGGCTTCGGCCGTACACCCCGGCGGGCTCGGGACACTAGCTGGATGGCCAGCTCGCGTCGATGTTCTTCAAGGCTGTCTGCAGATCCTCTTGACCGCTGATCCAGGCGGTCATGTCCTTCCAGAAGGTACCGGACCCCACGGCACCGGGCATCTGGTCGGAACCGTCGAACAGGAACACCGACGACCCGTAGGCGATTTTCGCGACATCCTGCGCGGTCTTGCCCTGGTAGAGGGACACGTCGAAGTCCTTGTGCGGGGACAGGAAGCTGGTGCCCATGGCCTTCTCGCCGATGCTCTTGTCGCCGAGCATGTTCATGACCGCACGAGCACCTGCGCTGTCCTTCAGCAGTACCGCCATGTCACCGCCACCGAGCAGCGGCTTGTCGCCACCGGCCTTGGCCGGCGGGAAGTAGAAGACACCGACCTGGTTGTCGAGATCGGCCTTCACGGCGTCCGGGAAGAAGCCGGTGATGAACGAACCCTGCTTGTACATGAAGCACTTCGGCGGGTTGTCGAACATCGCGTTGCCGGCGCTACCGAACTGGTTGCTGGCGATCGACTTGCGGCCGCCGAGCACGTTGCCGTCGGTGAAGGCGATCTTCTCGAACTCCGCCGCGGCCTCCTTCACCAGTGGAGAGTCGAACGGGATCTCGTGCTTGACCCACTGGTTGTACTGGTCCGCACCCCCGTAGCGCATGATCAGGTCCTCGAACCAGTCGGTCGCCGGCCAGCCCGTGGCGGCCTCGGAACCGATTCCCAGACACCACGGGGCGGTGCCGTCGGCCTTGATCTTGTCGGTCAGGGTATTGAGCTCGTCAATCGACTGGGGGATCTGGTAGCCCTTGGCGTCCCAGGCCTTCTTCGGGTACCAGACGAAGCTCTTGGCGTTGGCGCTGACCAAGAGGCCGTAGAGCTTGCCGTCCACGGTGCCCGCGTCGAGCGTTCCCGGAATCATGCTGGACTTCAGCGCCGCCATGTCGACCACGTCGTCGAGCGGGGTGGCGGCGTTGCGCTTGACGATGTCGGCCACGACGCCGGGCTGCGGGATGAGCGCGATGTCCGGAGTGTCGTTCGCCTGGATCTTGGTCATGATCAACTGGTTGATGTTGTCGACCTTCGACCAGTTGACGGTGACCCCGGCCGCTTGGGCCAGTGGCTCCATCCCGGCCTTGAGGCCGTCCAGGACGTCTTGGTCGACGCTGGCCCAGACCGTGACCGTCGAGCCCTTGGCGTCCCCGGAGGGGGGTGCGCTGGAACTCGATGTGCCACTCGAACCGGAACTCAGACACGCCGAGGTCAACAGTGCCACGGCGCCGGCCGTGGTGACGGCCTTGATGACGGTAGACCCTCGCATCTGCAGGACTCCTTTGCCCTCGAGCTGAGCGATCATGCATATTGGAACGTCTGCTCGATCCCTCGGGGGAGCTCGACTGCAAACGTCTCACACGAACACGTCGCAGCCTCGTCCTGGCTGCTAGCACCTGTCAAGCACTTGTTATGGTGCTGTGATGTAGCGGATCGCCACCCGCCGACCGCGACTGGCATGGGCGGGGCCCGGCGTCTGGTTGGTCACTTGGCCATACTTCTTGGAAGCGTTTACCCTCGATCCGTGGACCGGCTGAGTGTTGACGGCTGGTGCAGGGTGAGAGTCCCCTCTGGCCTGCGCGCATCGCTCGGGTGGTCCGCCACGGCACGGTGATCGACGGGACCAACCTGGTCGTCTCGGCGGGTTCGGTCCCGAAGCTGACCGCGATGGTGGCGGGGCCGCGGGCGCGGACGACATCGACGATCTGGACGTGGTTCTGCCGGCGGACGAAGGGACGGGGATCGGCGGGCAGGCGTTCGTGGACATCGACTCGTTGACGCACCCGGTGTACGGGCATGCCGTTGGGGCGCATCCTTCGGCCACACCCAGACGGAGGAAGCCCGGCCCTTCCTCGACCGGGCGTCACCAACGACTGAATGTGACCACCGTCGGCCCGCTTGAGCGGCATCCCACCCACCCCCAACGGGCACAACGTCACGCCGTGCCCGTTAGACGGGGACGGCGTGACGTTGTGCTCAAGGGCCGGGGCCCTGGGGCCTGTCGGAGAAGGCGGCGACGAACTCACCGGCGGTAAGCAGGCTTGCTCGAGGCGTCCATCGACGGGAAGTAGAAGGCCCACACGTCGCCGTTCTCGGAGACGTGTGTGCCCTCCGGGAAGTTGGAGGCGTAGAACGAGGCCTGGCGGTGCAGGTAGCACTTCGCGTTGCCGCCGGCGTCCGGGACGATCGGCAGGCCGCCGTCCTGGAACGTGGTCGACGCGATGGCCGTGACGCCACCCAGGCCGGCGTTGACGTACTTGGGGTTCTTCAGGATGGACCGACCTCGTCGAAGACCGCGGCGACCTTGGGGTCATTGAGGCGACCTTGGGGTCGTTGAACGGCACCTCGTGGTTGACCCCCTTGTCATAGAAGTCGGGACCCTCCAGGCGGAGCATGACGTCCTCGACCCAGTCGGTGACGGGCCATCCGGTGGCGTCACCGGAGCCGATGCCGGCGCACCACGGCTTGACGGAGCCGTCGGGGTGGTCGAGTCGATCGAAAGGCCATGCTGCGCCTTCCTCCAGGAGAATCGATCAGGGGTTGCCAACCCGAGCGGGTTGCCGTCTCACCGGGCGCAGACGTGAGGCACCGGCGCGACACGTGGAACATGAAAGCGTTTCCAAAGAGATGGCAACCAGATGCCCTCCGGTTGACCGTCACGATTGGGTCACGACACAGTGCGCAGGACCCCGGCGGCCGCCGGATTCCCGATATCGGCACCGGAGGTCGGAATCGCCCGAACGGTCGCATTCCCTTTCGCACACGACTCCCCTCTCGCACACGACACGGGTCCCGCAGACGCAAACACGCCTGGGGGCGTCCCACCCGGACGAGGAAGGCTCCCGCCATGCTTCGAGACGCCGTGACCACCGTGCTGATCGGGTTCATGGGCAGCGGCAAGTCCACCGTCGGGCGGCTCCTCGCGGACGCGCTCGGTGTGGGGTTCGTCGACTCGGACACCGCCATCGAACGGGCCGCCGGGCGCACCATCACCGAGATCTTCGCAGCGGACGGCGAGCTGGCCTTTCGCACGCTCGAGCACGAGGTGATCGCCGATCTGATCGGGTCGGGCAACGCCGGGGTCGTGGCCCTCGGCGGCGGGGCGGCCATGCACGCCGGCACCCGGCGCCTGCTCGCCGAGCGGGCACGCGTCGTCCATCTCAAGGTGTCGCTGCCCAGGGCCCTGGAGCGGGTGGGCGCAGATCCGGCCCGCCCGATGCTGGCGCGGCCGGATCTGGCCGAGCTGTACACCGACCGGATCGCCGCCTACGACCGGATCGCCGACGTGGTCGTGGACGCCGACGACCGGGACGCCGAAGAGGTCGCCGCCGAACTGGCCGGGCCCGCCGATCGCGGGACGACCGTTGCTGGGGATGCTTGACTCGGGCCATGACGAACGTCGATCTCACCTCGATCGAGGTCCCCGGACGGTCCACGGCCCTGCGCGGCCATCTCGCCACCCCCGCCGCCGCGACGCATCCCGCACCCTGGCCGGGGGTCGTGCTGGTCTTCGAGGCCTTCGGACTGGACGACGAGATGCGCCGTCACGCCGATCGGCTCGCCGCGATGGGCTACCTGACGCTGATTCCCGACCTGTACAGCGACGGCGGGGCGCGCCGGTGTGTCGTGTCGACCTTCCGTGCACTGCTCGCCGGTCAGGGACGCCCGTTCGCCGACCTCGAGGCGGCTCGGCGATGGCTGATCGCCTCACCCGAGTGCACCGGCCGGATCGGGGTCATCGGGTTCTGCCTGGGCGGCGGGTTCGCGCTCATCGGGGCCTCCCGGGGATTCGAGGCCAGCGCGGTGAACTACGGCGCCGGCGTCCCCAAGGACCTCGACGCCGCGATGGCCGGAGCCTGTCCCGTGGTGGCCAGCTACGGGGGCCGGGACGTCGGCCTGCGCGGGGTGGCCGCACGGGTCGAAGCGGCGCTGACCCGAGCCGACGTGGTGCACGACGTCCTCGAATACCCCCGTGCGGGCCATTCCTTCCTCAATTCCACCGCCAACGGCCCGGCGGTGTTGCGCCCCGTGTTCCGCGCCACCGCCACCGGACCGCACCCGGACTCCGCCGAACACGCCTGGCGACGGATCGAGGCCTTCTTCGCCGCCCATCTGAGCGGCGATCGCTCAGGGAGGACGCGTCTGTCTGAGTGAACGAGGCCGTTCACCCAGTGGTGCTTCGGCGGGAGCCGCATCCGGGGACCGAGGGCGACCGGTCGCGAGGGGGGAGACGGTCGGCCAGCACCTCGGCCAGATGCCGGGCCCGGCGGCCGGTGAGGGCCTCGAGTTGGGTACGGCAGGAGAACCCGTCCGCGAGCAGCACGCCGTCCGGCACCTCCCGATCCAACCGGCGGACTGCGGGCAGCAGAGCGGTCTCGGCCACCTTCACCGAGACGTCGTAGTGCCCCTTCACGACGCCGAAGTTCCCCGCGAGCCCGCAGCAGCCACCCACCGGCCGGACGTCGGCCCCCGCCCCGGCGAGCAATGCGGCGTCCGGCTGCCAGCCCATCACCGCGTGCTGGTGGCAATGCGGCTGCGCCACCGCCGAGAGACCGTCGAGCCGGGGCAGCAGCCTCGGATCGGCCTCGGCGAGCAACTCGGCCAGGGTGTGCACCCGCACGGTGCGACCGACCAGGGCGGCGGCGTCGTCGCGGAACACCGCGGTGCACGACGGTTCCAGGCCGACCGCCGGAATCTGCTGGGCCGCGGCGTCCTCGACGGCCCTGATGCTGCGCTCCAGCAACCGGGCGGCCACCGACCGTTGACCGGTCGAGATCCAGGTCAGGCCGCAGCACTCGTCCCGCGCGGTGAGCCGCACCGAGAACCCCGCGGCCTCGAGCAACCGGACCGCCGCGACCGCGACCTGCGGCGCGAAATGGTTGGTGAAGGTGTCCGCCCACAGCAGCACCGGCCGTCCCCCGGCGGCGGGGGTGTGCCCGGCGAACCAGTCGCGGAAGGTCCGGGTGGCGAACGCCGGCAACGGACGGCGGGAGTCGATGCGCCCCGCCCGCTTGAGGGCCGAGGCCACGCGCGGCACGGCCAGCAGCCGGTTGGCGGCCGCGGCCCCGCGGGACGAGGCGGTCGCCATCCGGGCCCACAGCGGCAGCCAGCCCAGGGCGTAGTGGTCCGGCGGGCGCAGCCGTCCCCGGTAGGCCTGATGCAGCACCTGCGACTTGTAGGCCGCCATGTCGACGCCGGTCGGGCAGTCCGAGGCACAGCCCTTGCAGGACAGGCACAGATCGAGAGCCTCGTGCACCTCCGGCGCGCGCCAGCCGCCGCGGACCAGGGAACCGTTGACCATCTCCTGCAGCACCCGCGCCCGTCCCCGGGTGGAATCCCTCTCGTCCCGGGTGGCCCGGTAGGAGGGGCACATCACGCCGCCCGCGGCGGTGATGTCCGCCCGGCACTTGCCGACCCCGGTGCACCGGTGTACCTCGCGGGCCAGGTCCGAGACCGAATGCCGTTGCAGCAGACGGACGTCGGCGTCCACCGGAGCCGGGTCCACGACGATGCCCGGGTTGAGCACGCCGTCGGGATCGAAGACCCGCTTCACGTCGGGGAACAGCGACAGCGCCCCGGGCGAGTACATCAGCGGCAGCAGCTCGCTGCGGGCCCGGCCGTCCCCGTGTTCACCCGACATCGACCCGCCGTGGGCGGCCACCAGCCGGGCCGCGTCGGTGAGGAAGGAGCGCAGGGCGGCCCTGCCGTCGCGGCCCTCCAGGGGGAGGTCGAGCCGGATGTGCAGGCACCCGTCACCGAAGTGACCGTAGGGGATCCCGGACAGGTCGTGATCGGCCAGGAGCGCGTCGAAGGCGCGCAGGTAGGCACCCAGCCGCGCCGGTGGAACGGCGGAGTCCTCCCAGCCGGCGTGGGCCGGCCGCCCCCTGGGGCTGCGCGCCGACAGCCCGGCGCCGTCCTCCCGGATCCGCCACAGCGCCGCGGCCTCGCCGGCGTCGGTGACCACCCGGGCCTCGAGGGCCTCGGCCGCGGCGACCACACGTCCCGCCCGGTCGACCAACTCACCCGCGACGTCGCCGCCCAACTCGACCAGCAGCCAGCCGCTGCCGTTCGGCAGGTCGGGGATCGGGCCCCCACCACGAACGACACGCTGAGCGAGCACGGCGTCCACGATGCGGGCGTCGAGCCCTTCCACCGCAACCGGTGCCAGCTCGAGCAACCGCGGGACGGCGTCGGCGGCGCTCGCCATGTCGGGGTAGCCGAGCACCACGAGCACGGTGCGCGTCGGTGCGGCCACCAGCCGCACGGTGGCCTCGGTGACCACCACCAGGCTGCCCTCGGTGCCGACCAGGAACCTGGCCAGGGACGGATCCCTCTCCGGCAGAAGGTGTTCCATCGAGTAGCCGGAGACCTGCCGGCCGAAGCGGCCGAACTCGGTCCGGATCGTGGCCAGCGCGCCGCGCACCAGCTCGTCGAGACCTGCCGGCCACCCGTCCGGTCCGGTCGCGGTCAGCCGGCCGCCGGCACCGGTGACGGCCTGCAGCTCCACCACGTTGTCGGCGGTGCGTCCGTAGCCCAGCGCCCTGGAGCCGCAGGCGTTGTTGCCGATCATGCCGCCCAGCGTGGCGCGGTTGTGGGTCGACGGATCCGGCCCGAAACGCAGTCCGTGCTGCGCCGCGGCCGCCTGCAAGCTCGCCAGCACGCACCCCGGCTGGACCCGCGCCGTCCGCGTCTCGGGGTCGATCCCGAGGACCCGGTCCAGATGACGACTGGTGTCCAGAACCACTCCCGGGCCGACGGCGTTGCCGGCGATGGAGGTGCCGGCGCCGCGCAGGGTGAGCGGCACCCCGAGCGAGCGGCATGCCTCGACGGCCGCCGTGAGTTCGTCGACGTGCCGCGGGAAGGCGACGGCTCGGGGCACCACCCGGTAGAGCGAGGCGTCGGAGGAGTACTGCGCGCGGCGGGCGGTCCCGGTCGTCACCTCCGCGAGGCCGGAACGCCGCAACGCGGCGGCCAGTTCCTCGGCCTCGCCCACCCGGCGGGTGGCAGCGCCCTGGGCCACCGATCGGTTCCGGTCAGTACTGTCCGATGACGTCGATCACGACGACCAGACTGGGGCTGTTCTCCTCGTCCTTGGTGACCGCCAGGACCCGGCTGCCCACGTTCTGGCCCTGCAGCGCATCCGCCACGGTGAGCACGGCGGAGGCGGCGACCACCTCGGCACCCTGTCCCCAGGTCCCCTGCGTCTGTTTGCCGGTGGCGGTGTCGGTCTGGACGAACTGCAGTGCCAGGTACCTCGCCGGGTCGATCGCCTCGCCCGAGCCCTTGATCAGCAGGGTCGACCGGGCCGCGTCCGTCGCCACCCCGGACACCGAGGTGATCTTCGGCTGCTTGCCGGAGGCGGAGTCCACCTTGGGGAATCCGGCGGGGACGTCCTTGGCCGCGGTGCCGGTGGCCGAGGCGTCCGCGGCGAGGGAACCGAGGATGTCGACGACGAACAGCAGGGACTGTCCGGCCAACTCGTTGCCGGTGGAGGCGTCCTGGCCGTAGGCGAGGGCCGCCGGGATCGACAGCAGCACCCGGGAGCCGATCTTCTGGCCGACCAGGCCGTCGTCCCAGCCCTTGATCACCTGGCCGACACCGATCGGGAAGGCGGCGGGCGAGGAGCGGTCCCAGGAGTTGTCGAAGACGTTGACCGCGCCGTCCTTGGGGCTCCAGGTCTGGCCGAGGTAGTTCGCGACCAGCGTCTGGCCCTTGGCGACGACGGCGCCATCGCCCTGGACGAGGACCTGGACCTTCAGATCCTTCGGGGCGTCCCCGGAGGGCACGGTCAGCTTGGGCTTCTGCCCGAGGTCGCCGGTGACCGACACCCCGATCGCGGTGGTGCGCACCGGTGCCGAGGCGGCCGCCACGGTCGCCTCGGCCGAGGCGGAGGCCGCGGCGGACGGGGAGGCGGACGACGACTCCGCCGTGGTCGCCGACCCCCCGCCGCAGCCGGCGAGCACCAGCAGGCCCGCGGTCAGCGCGGCGAACCGCAGTCGGCGGCGGCGCGGGGTGCGGGGCGTGCGGACGGCGGAACGGAATGGGCCAGGCGTCACGGAAGATCCTCGACTGTTCGTGGGAGGGCACCTCGAGGGTGCCCGGACAACGCTACCCGTCCGCGGTCGGGCCCACCGCCGGCGGGGCTCACACGGCCCGGGTCAGGTCGTAGACGGTGACGCCGCCGATCGTGGTCGCCTCGAAGTTCGAGGACACCCACGAGGCGATCTCGGAAGAGATCCGGCTGCCGCCGTTGGGCCGCATGCCGCCGCCGCCCAGGAAGTAGTGGATCCTCCCCGCGGCCACGTACCGCTGGAACTGTTCCAGCGTGGGCGACGGGTCACTGCCGTTGAACCCGCCCACCGGCATCACCGGCAGCCCGGTGGCCAGTTGCACCCCGGCGGCGGAGTTGGATCCGACGGCGGCGGCCACCCAGGTGTACTGCGAGGCGTTCTCCCTCAGGGCGGAGACCAGGGCGTCGCTCGGGGTACCGGCATCGAGCAGGCCGCCGAGTCCGCCCCGGGTCAGGCCGCCCTGGGCGCCGCGACCGGGACGGGCGCCGCCCACGGCACCGCCGGGGGGCCCGAAGCCCCGACCGCCCGCGGCCGGGGGACCGCCCCCCTGCCGAAAGCCGGCCGCGCCGCCGGGCCCACCCCGGCGCCCGCCCGGGCCGAAGCCGCCGCTGACCTGGGGGCCGGCCGAGGGAAGCGCGCCGCCGTGCGGGGTGGCGGCCGTCTGGACGGCATAGGCCGCCGGCCCGGTGAGGGCGACGAGCATCGCCGAGATCCCGAGCGCGCCGACGGCACGCCCTCCGAACCGGCCCGAGACCGCGACGCCCAGGGCCGCCGCCAGACCGAGGAACGCCACGGCCGCGCGGACGCCGGGGTGGAAGGAGGGGCTGCGCCCCAGCAGTTGCCAGGCCCACAGCGTGGTGACGGCCAGGGTCAGGGCCAGTGTGGCCGCCGCGGCGGGATGCCTGCGGCGGCGCCACAGTTCGGTGGACCCCATACCGACCAGGGCGCCGATGGCCGGGGCCAGCGCGACCGTGTAGTAGGCGTGGAAGATCCCCGCCATGTAGCTGAACACGGCCAGGTGCACCAGGAGCCACCCGCCCCACACCAGGTAGGCGGCCCGCCGCGGGTCGCCGCGCGGTGCCCGCCGGTGCAGCCACAGCCCGGCGACCAGCAGCACCAGGGCGGCCGGCAGCAGCCAGGCGATCTGCCCGCCGATCTCGGAGCCGAACATCCGCAGCCATCCGGTCTGGCCCCAGTTGGGGCCCCCCCGGCCGCCGCCCCCGCCGACGCTGCCGGTCTCGTCGCCGTTCAGCCGGCCGAGGCCGTTGTAGCCGAGGGCGAGTTCGATGACGCTGTTGTTCTGCGACCCACCGATGTACGGACGGGCGGACGCCGGGATGAGCTCCACGATCACCACCCACCAGCCACCGGCCACCACGAGGGCTCCGAGCCCGGCGACCAACTGGAACAACCGGCGGCGCACCGAGGTCGGTGCGGCGACCAGGTAGACCAGGACCAGCGAGGGCAGAACCAGGAACACCTGCAGCATCTTGGCCAGGAAGCCCAGGCCCACCAGGGCACCGGCGAGAACGAGCCACCGGGTGCTCGCGGTCTCGAGGGCCCGCAGGGTCGCGTATACAGCCCCGATCATCAGCAGCACCAGCAGCGCGTCGGGGTTGTTGAACCGGAACATCAGGACGGCGACCGGAGTCAGCGCCAGCACGGCTCCGGCGATCAGAGCGGCCGCGGCGCCGAACCGGCGGCGGACCGTGGCGTGGACCAGGGCGACGGAGGCCACCCCCATCAACGCCTGCGGCACCAGGATGCTCCAGGAGTTGAGGCCGAACAGACGCACCGACGCGACCATCACCCACAGCGACAGCGGGGTCTTGTCCACGGTGATCGAGTTCGCGGCGTCCGAGGACCCGAAGAAGAAGGCCTTCCAGCCGACCGAACCGGCCTGGACGGCGGCCGAGTAGAAGGAGTTGGCCCAGCCGGAGGCCCCCAGGCCCCACAGGTACAGCGCCGCCGTGGCGGCGAGCAGGCCGGCGAGCGCGACCCGCTCGCCGCCCCACGGGGTGAACCGGCGGGGGGCGTCCGTGACGTCGGCGGAGGATGCGGCATCGAGGGTCGAGGTCACCCGGTCACCCTGGCCGGACGACCTCCACCCGCGCTGGGGTGACCCTGGGAACTCGCTGAGAGTCCGCCCCTGCCGGGATCGGCCGGGAGTGAGCTCAGGGAAGCGGACCGAGGGAGTGTGAACCGGGATTCGGCCGGGGCCGGCCAGCACGGTCGGCGGCGGGCGTCGGGGGCCGCCGCCGCCGACCGTGGTCTCGGGGCGCCCGAGGGCGCTTTGACGTGATCCAGGCCGGTCGATCAAGCTCATAGCAACGTTCTGTAGTCGAAACACTACTTGCCGTTACAGTCGGCGGCGAAGAACCGTTTCATCGGGTGTTCGGCCGAAATGCCGCCCGACCGAACACCGCGCCGAACACTGGACCAGAATCGGCTACCACCGATGCGGTCGGTAGTCCTTGAGGAACACCCCGTACAGGTCCACCCCGGCCTCACCCTGGACGATGGGGTCGTAGACCCGGGCCGCGCCGTCCACCAGGTCCAGTGGGGCGTGGAATCCCTCGCGGGCCAACCGGATCTTCGTGTGATGCGGCCGCTCGTCGGTGATCCAGCCGGTGTCCACGGCGGTCATGAGGACCCGGTCGTGCTCGAACAACTCCGCCGCACTGGTGCGGACCATCATGTTGAGCGCCGCCTTGGCCATGTTGGTGTGCGGATGCCCCGGCCCCTTGTAGCCGCGCTCGAAGACCCCCTCCATCGCAGAGACGTTGACGACGTACCTGCGTCGTGCCGGTGAGGCCGCCAGCGCCGGCCGGAGCATGTTCACCAGGATGAAGGGGGCTGCCTGGTTGCACAGCTGCACCTCGAGCAGTTCCAGCGGATCCACCTCGCCGATCGGCTGGATCCAGCTGTTCACGTGGCCGACGTCCGGGATCAGTCCCCCGGCGTCCACCGCCGTTCCCGCCTCGTGTCGGGCCAGCGACGCCGAACCCGCCACCATCGCCAGACGCGACCACTGCGAGCCCGAAACCGACCGGGACAGAATGGGTTGCGGATGGTTGGCCAGCGAGCCCGCCAGCGCCGCCGGGTGCGCCTCGCTGATCCGGTCGAAGGTGAGCACCTCGGGTCCGGGTCCGGGACCGGAAGGGACGAACGCCTCCGCCTCCCCGGCCGCCAGTGCCGAGTAGGCGCCGGGCGAACGCCGCACGGTCTGCGCGGCGTTGTTGACGATGATGTCCAAAGCGCCTGCTGCGGCAACTGTCTCGGCCAGCGAGACCACTTGTGAGGGGTCCCGCAGGTCGATCCCGACGATCCGTAGCCTGTCCAGCCACTCGGCCGAGTCCTCGCAGGCGGTGAACCGGCGGGCGGCGTCCTGTGGGAATCTCGTCGTGATGGTGGTGTGAGCCCCGTCGCGCAGCAGCCGCAGCGCGATGTACATACCGATCTTGGCCCGGCCGCCCGTGAGCAGCGCCCGCCGTCCGGTGAGATCGGTTCGCGCGGTGCGCCTGACGTGCGACATCGCCGCACAGTCCGGGCAGAGCTGGTGGTAGAAGGCGTCGACCGTGGTGTACTCCGTCTTGCAGATGTAACACGGCCGGGCGCGGCGGAACTCCCCCGCGCTGGCCCCGGGTGCGGTCGAGACCAGCGGGATCCCGGCGGTCTCGTCGTCGATGCGTTGGGGGCTGCCGGTGGCGGTCGCTGCCAGCACGGCCGCGTCCGCGGTCTTGACCTCCTCGCGGCGGGCGGTGCGCCGATCCTGCTTGTACTGCTTGTAGATCGAGGCCGTGGCCCGCCGGATGGTCACCGCGTCCTCGTGGTTCGGCGGCAGGTCCTGGACGGCGGCCAGCACCGAGAGCGCCCGGGCCATGTCCTCGCCGTTGACCCGGGACAGCCCCGTGGCCTCGTCGGTCGGCACCTCGGGGTCCAGCGGCGCCGGGCTCACACCGTCCAGCGGGAGGGCCGGACGTGGTTTGTGCGGACGCTGCGGACGACGGGACACGCGCTCACCGTAACCCGCGGCCGAGGGCACCGGCCCCGCGGTCACGGCGGACGGCGGCTCAGTCCCGCAGCTCAGTCCCGCAGCTCAGTCCCGCAGCGTGGCCAGATAGTCGGAGATCCGCCCGATCGCCTCGGACAGATCCTCGACGTTGGGCAGGGCCACCAGCCGGAAGTGGTCGGGGTTCGGCCAGTTGAACCCCGTGCCGTGGGTGACCAGGATCTTGGTGACCCGCAGCAGGTCGATGACGAACGCCTCGTCGTCCTTGATCGGATAGACGTCGGGGTCGAGCCGGGGGAAGCAGTAGAGCGCCCCTCGGGGCTCGACGCAGCTCACCCCCGGGATCTCGTTGAGCAGTCGGGAGGCCAATTTGGCCTGCTCGTAGAACCGGCCGCCGGGGACGATCAGCTCGGTGACCGACTGGTAGCCCCCCAGAGCGGTCTGGATGGCGTGCTGGGCGGGCACGTTCGCGCACATCCGCATGTTCGCCAGCAGGGTCAGGCCCTCGATGAAGTCCGCCGCCAGGTGCTTCGGGCCCGAGATCGTCACCCAGCCGGTGCGGAACCCGCACACCCGGTAGGCCTTGGACAACCCGCTGAAGGTCAGGCAGAGGACGTCGTCACCGGCGTGGGTGGCGGTGTGGTGATGCACCGCGCCGTCGAAGAGGATCTTCTCGTAGATCTCGTCGGACATCAGCACCAGGTCGTGCCGGCGAGCGATGTCCACCAGCGCCTCGACCATCTCCTGGGAGTAGACCGCGCCGGTGGGGTTGTTCGGATTGATGATCACCAGGGCGTGGGTGTTCTCGGTGATCTTGCTCTCGATGTCGGCGAGGTCGGGGGCCCAGCCGTTCTCCTCGTCGCACAGGTAGTGCACCGGCCTCCCGCCGGCCAGGGTGACGGCACCGGTCCACAGCGGATAGTCCGGGGCCGGCACCAGGATCTCGTTGCCGTCGTCGATGAACGCCTGCAGCACCATCGAGATCAGCTCGCTGACGCCGTTGCCGATGAAGACGTCCTCGACCTGGGTGTCGATCAGCCCGCGAGACTGGTAGTACTGCGCCACAGCCGTTCTGGCCGAGTAGATTCCGCGGGAGTCGCTGTACCCCTGGGCCTGAGACAGGTTGTGGACCATGTCCTGCAGGATCGCGTCCGGCGCCTCGAACCCGAATGGCGCGGGGTTGCCGATGTTGAGCTTCATGATCCGATGGCCCTCGGCCTCCAACCGTTCGGCCTCGACGAGGATCGGCCCCCGGACGTCGTAGCGGACGTCGCGCAATTTGGCGGACTGGGTGATGTGACGCATGCCGCGATTCTTGCAGCCGCCCCGTGCGGAAGACGACCGGGTTGTTGTGATCAGCTCGACATCCCCGGCCGGGCCGTGGGAGGCACCCCGGGGACGCACCGGCCGGCCTTGAGTGGCGTCGGGCCCACACCCGCCGGGCACGACGTCACGTCGGGCCCGCCAGGCGGGCACGGCGTGACGTTGTGCCCGTCCCTGGGGTGGGGGTGGAGCGGGGTGGTCAGGAGACGGCGAGCACGAGGACGGCGATGTCGTCGCGGTGTTCGGCGAACTCGGTCACGGCATCCATCACCCGGTCGGCCATGGCGTCGGCCATCAGCGCCGCGGCGGCCTCCCCGGTGAGGCCGCGCAGGCCGGTGGCGCTGGTGGCCATGGTCCAGGCCAGACGCTCCTCGCCGAACTCGACCCCCTCGCAGCGGGCCTCGGTCACACCGTCCGTGAACGCCACCATCACCTCCCCGGGCTCCAGTTCGACGGTCACCTCCTCGATGTCGACCACCGGCACGATGCCCAGCGCCGTCCCGGAGCGGCCGATCGCCTCGATCCGGCCGTCCACGCGACGTACAAGCGGCGCCGGGTGTCCCCCCAGGGCGATGGTCAGCCGGATCCCCGGCGGCGGCCGGCCGTCGACGTCGACGCTGCGCTCGCCGATCCGCCCGTAGACCACGGTACAGAACCGTTCCGGCCCCACGTCGACCAGCAACGCCTGGTTGAGCTGCTCGATGACCTGCTTCGGCGACCACCCCTGGGCGCTCAGGGTGCGGACCGTGTAGCGCGCCATCGAAGTCACCACGGCGGCGTGCACGCCCTTGCCGGCGACATCCCCCAGCACGAACGCCCAGTCGCCGCCGAGCGCCTGGTGGACGTCGTAGAAGTCGCCGCTGACATGCGTGCCGTGGCCGGCCGGCAGCGATCGCGCCGCGAGCCGGATCCCGGGCACCGTCGGCAGCGACGCCGGCCGCAGACTCGTCTGCAACACGGTGGCCAGGTGGGTCTCGGCATCCAGCAACTCCCGCAGCTTGCGCTCGGTCTCGGTGCGCTCGGTGACGTCCCGCAGCACCAGCAGCTTGCCGGCCTCGCTCCCGTTGCGGTCCACGAGCGAGTTGAGCTGGACGGCGAGGTGCACGGGGTCGGCGCCGGACCTGCCCAGCTTGTCGGTGGTGGTGGAGACCTCCACCTGCGCCGATCCCCCCGGCCAATGCCTCTCGAAGGCGTCGGAGACCGGGGGCAGCACCTCCTCGGCGAGGCGGCCCACCAGGCGCGGGCCGCTCACCCCGAGCATCACCGTCGCCGCGGGGTTGACGTCGAGCACCCGGTTGTAGGCGTCCAGCACCAGCACCGCGTCGGCCATCTGCTCCATCACCGCGCCGCGGGCGATCGGGACCAGGTCGATCAGCCCCATCCGCAGGAAGCCCCAGACCAGTACCACCATGAGCAGCACGAACAAGAAGGGCGTGGGGTCGATGACGGAGTAGACGAAGTTGTAGAACATGTTGCCGAGCAGGGGCGTCAGCGAGACGAGGATGATGGTCACGGCCGGACGGCGGTACGGGCGCGCCAGCCGCAGCAGCCGCCCCGCCAGCAGCGCCACCGCACTCATCAGGACGATGTAGCAGTACACGGTGTGCGGCACGAAGAGGGGACCGCTGCCGGGGATCGGCCAGGGCGTGTCCTTCGTCGCGATCTTGAGATCGCGGTAGGGCAGGATCAGGTGGTGCCACCCCGGTGTGACCAGCACCACCAGGATGAACAGCGGCTCGATCGACAGCAGCAGCAGCCCCCGTCGGGTCAGGCGCCGGCCACGGCCGGTGTACTCCACCGCGAAGGCCAGCAGCGCCGGGGTCAGGATGAGGATCCCGATGTGCTTGGTGCTGCTCCACACGGTGGCCGCCGGGATCGTCCGGGTCGTCATCTCGATCGCGTAGCCGGTGGCCCACAGGAAACTGCCGAACAGGGCGACGAGCAGGGCGTCGGCGGCGGGCACGCGCCGCCGCCGCCAGACGTAGGCGCCCAGGGCGATATAGCCGGCGCCGCCGAAGAGCAACGCGGCGGCGATCGCCACGGTCCAGGTCATCGCTCTCACGGTATCCGTCGATGACAGTCCGGCGTGCCGCTCAGGCCGGTCAGACCCCGACCAGCCGGCCGGATCCACCGGCCCGGCTCGACCTCGCCCCAGAGAAGGCCCGCACGATGGGCAGGGCCTCAGGTGGTCCTGGACCCGATCGTCGCCTTCCGCGGTGAGGAACGGGTTCGGCCGCGCGGCTACCCGCGCAGGATCCGGCTGGCGTCCCCGGGACGGCCGAAGTGAAAGCCCTGGGCGAAGTCACAGCCGATCTCGCGCAGCCGGCGGGCCTGGCGGGCGGTCTCGATGCCCTCGGCGGTCACCTTCATGCGGTGGGCGTGGGCGAGCGCGACGATGGCGGTCACCACCGAGTCGGCCCGGGAGTCCTGACCCACCGAGGCGACGAACGACCGGTCGATCTTCATGAAGTCGAGCTGGAACCTGGTCAGGTAGGCCAGCGCCGAGTACCCGGTGCCGAAGTCGTCGATCCCGACCGGGATCTGGTGGCGGATCAGCTTCTGCAGGGCCTTCTCCCCGCCGGGCAGCGAGGACAGGAAGCTGCTCTCGGTGAGCTCCACCTTGATCAGGTGCGGCGGCAGGCCGCGCACCTCGAGCCCGTCCAGCAGGGTGCGCACGATGCGCGGGTGCTCCATGGATCGCGGCGAGACGTTCACCGCGAGCCACGGGACCCGCTCGGGCGGAGCGTGTTCCAGCCACCTGGCGAGCTGGGACAGCGCCGTCTGCACCACCCAGCAGTCGAGCTCCACCACGAGCCCGATGTCCTCGGCGACGTCCACGAAGGTCTCCGGCGGCAGCAGCCGCTCGCCGTCGTCCGACCGCATGCGCACCAGCGCCTCGGCACCGACCACCCGACCGTGGGTGAAGTCGACGATCGGCTGGTACTGCAGCACCAGCCGATCCTCCTCGAGCGCGGCGCGCAGCCGCTGTTCTGCCCGGTGGCGACCGCGGGCGCGCTCCCGCAGCGCGTCGTCGAAGACCACGTAGCGGTCACGGCCGTCGTCCTTGGCCCGGTACAGCGCCAGGTCCGCCTCGCTCAGCAGGACGTCGCTGTCGACCCGACGGCCCGACGTGCAGGTCACCCCGACGCTGGCCGGGCAGAACAGCGCCTCGCCGTTGTCGTTGAGCGAGAACGGGATACGCAGCGCCTCGACCACCTCCCGGGCGATGGCGCGCAGGTCCCGCCATCCCACCCCGGGGGGCGGGACGACGACGAACTCGTCACCGCCCATGCGCGCCGTCAGGCTGCCCGGCGGGACCACCAGCTGCAGCCGGCGGGCGACCTCGACCAGCATCCGGTCGCCGACCTGGTGCCCCAGCGAGTCGTTGACCATCTTGAATCGGTCGAGATCCAGCAGCAGCAGACCCACGTCGCGATGGTCCTCGTCGAGAAGGGTCTTCATCCGCCGCTCGAACCCGAGCCGGTTCGCCAGCTTGGTCACCGGGTCGGTCGAGGAACGGCGCTCAAGCTCCACACGATCCTCGACCTGACGGCTGACGTCCACGACGGCACCGGCCACCGCCCGGGGGGAGGCGCCATCGGCCGGGATCACCGTCGACCAGGCCTGGACGTGGCGCTGGACGCCGTCCAGGCCCTGCACCCGGAAGGTCTCCACGGTGCCCCGGCCCTCGTCGACCTGGGCGTCCAGCCGCATGGCCCGGTCGCGGTCCTCGGGGTGCACCAGGCGGTGCCACAGCTCGAGGGAGGGGTGTGCCTCCCCCGGCTCGAGGCCGGCGATCCGGAACATGCCGACCGACCACTCCAATCGGCCGTCGCGCGGGTGCCATTCCCAGACCCCGAGGCCGGTCAGCTCCTGGGCGGCCCGCAACCCGGCCAGGGTGCTGCGCAGAGCGGCCGCCTGCTGCTCGCGCTCGGTGACGTCGACCACGGCACCCCAGGCACCGGCGAGCCCGCCGTGGGGGGCGCGCCGGACCTCGCCCCAGGCGTGCACCTGCCGCTCGCCGCTCGGGGTGCCCACCCGGAAGGTGCCCGCGACGCGGGGGGCCCCGGCCAGTTGCCGGGTGACCTCCTGCTCGAAGCGGGGCAGGTCGTCCGGATGCAGCGCGGCCCGGAACTTGTCGAGGGTGAGGTACTCCTGCGGGCCGAGGCCGAGCAGAGCGGTCACGGACGCCGAACACGTGGTGTCCCCGGTCGTGGCGTCCCAGCTCCACAGCCCCAGCCCGTGCAGGGACGCGTGGGCCAGGTCGGTCTGAGGGACCAGCGAGTGGGCGTCGAGGTCGACGACGCGCAACCCGGGACCGGCGGGGGTGACCTCGTCCACCGGGGCCGCCGCGTCGGCGGGGTCGCGGGGCAGCGGCAGGCCCGCGAGCGCCCGGGCCGCGACCCCGGCCAGTTGGGCTGCCGCCCCCTGGTCACCCTCGTCGAACCAGCCACGCTGCTCCGCGGTCAGGGACAGCACCCCGAGCACGACGGCACCGTCCATGAGCGGGATGGCCAGGTGGGAGCGCGCTCCCGGGCAACAGGCGCTGGACAGCTCCCCGTCGCCCAGAATGTCGCCGCCCGGGACGGCCAGGGCACCGACCCCGGTGCGCACCACCCGTCGTCCGGAGACCGCGGCGCCGCAGACAGTGCCCTCGTGCGGCACCACGGCGCCGATCAGCAGCCGTGGCCCGGACGCCGTGGCGGCCTTGCGGACGAGGACACCGCCCTCGACCAGGGATGCCGATGCGGAGGCGTCGACCAGGGAGGACGCCGCACCGACGAGTTCCTCGAGCAGGGCGTCGGCCTGACCGGCGGCACGCACCCGGTCCTGGGCGGCGGCGAGGACGGCGGGCCAGCCCACCCCACGGGCGAGCAGCGTGGACTCGGTCCGCGGACCGAGCAACAGGGCACCGGTGCGGTCCTCGTCGCGGCCCGTCCCGGGGACGACGCGCAGATGATGGGACTCCGGGTTCGGGGCGGCGGCGGACGACTGGCGACCCACTGCCATCGTGCTGCCTCCTCCGCACCGATGGGAACGCAGGCTCGATCGTCTGAATCGGACGGGCCCCCAAGAAGAACCACCCCGCGGCGATCACCGATCACCGATCACCCCAAGGATGCAACGCGATGACACACCGTGTCTGGCAGTTGACGAAATGCGGAAGGTCCCCGTACGCCGCCCCACGTCAGAGCTTGGGCTCGTCGCCGTCCCTGGTCGCATACACCGTGAACCGTCGCCCGGACAGTTCGTAGGGGGTGATCCTCACGAACCGCTCCTTCGGGGAGTGGTTCCACGGGAACAGGGGCAGGTCCTGGGCCGCGTAGATGTCGTCCCACTTGTCCAGCAGCTCGGCCTGCCCCTTGCAGACGACGCTCCAGGCTCGCCCGCGCTCGGGATCGTAGCCGTCGATCTCGAACGCGACCCGGCCGGCGAGAACGACCTCGACCAGCTTGGTGCCCTCGGCACTACGGAACATGATCGTGCGCTCGTTGATCAGGAAGTTCACCGGGAAGATGTCGACCTCACCGGCGGCCGCGACAGCCAACCGACCCACCTCCACCGAGCCCAGGAGCGACCAGCATTGCTCTTCGGTGAGGATCTCCATGGCGCCGGTCGCACGCGCCACCGGGTCGATTCCAGGAGTCGTCGGCTCAGCATCCATACCCGGATCGTTCCATCGTCGGGAAAATCGGCCAACAGGTCCTAGGTCCCTGGCGAGTCGCGGTAGCGATCCCGCGACGACCGGTCAGCCCCAGCCCAGTTCGTGGAGTCGCCCGTCGTCGATCCCGAAGTGATGGGCGATCTCGTGGACGACGGTCACCGCGACCTCCTCGACGACGTCCTCGACGGTGTGGCAGACGGCCAGCGTCGGGCGGCGAAAGATCATGATCCGGTCTGGCAGGGCCCCGGCGGCCCACGCGCCGTCCCGTTCGGTCAGCGGTACACCCTCGTAGAGTCCCAACAGACCGGGCTCGTCGGCGGGAGCGTCGTCCTCGACCAGGATGACCACGTTGTCCATCATGTCGGTCAGCTCGGGCGGGATCGAGTCGAGGGCATCGGCCACGGCCTCCTCGAACCGCTCCCGGCTCATCTCAACCGCCACCCGCCCCCCTTCCCTCCGCATCCCCGCGCAACCCCCCCGGGCACAACGTCACGTTGTGCCCGCTCGACGGGCACAACGTCACGCGTTGCTCAGCGGGGACGGGCCCGATGCCGCACATGAGAACTTCGAGGGTCACGGCGCGTCACCGACGGGCCAGTCGGAGGGTACCCCGCCGAGTGCGGCGAGCTCGTCGCCGTCCAGAACGAGGTCGGCGGCCCCCACGCTGTCGAGGATCGACTCCGGCCGTGAGGCCCCGGGGATCGGGACGACGACCGGGGACCTGGCGAGCATCCAGGCCAGGCACACCTGCTGGGGGCTGACGCCGTGGGCGTCGGCGACCAGCTGGAACGCGCCGAACCGCTGCCCCAGGCTCCCCGCCCGGCGGATGCCGCCGAAGGGGCTCCACGGCAGGAACGCGATGCCCAGTTCGTCACACAGCTCGAGCTCCGGCTCGCTGGAACGGAAGGAGGGGGAGAACTGGTTCTGGACGCTGACCAAGCGCCCGCCGAGGACGCCGTTGGCGAGTCTGATCTGGTCGGGGCTCGCGTTCGAGATGCCGGCCATGCGGATGGCGCCGTCATCCAGCAGGTCGCGAATGGCACCGATCGAGTCCTCGTACGGGATTGCCGGGTCCGGCCGATGGAACTGGTAGAGGCCGATGGCCTCCACACCCAACCGGCGGCGCGAGGCATCGCAGGCGGCCACGCTTGCGCAGTACCTGCCGCAGCTCGAACT
>CAYYCE010000002.1:5277-29231 GCA_964469635.1 uncultured Kineosporiaceae bacterium | reverse complement strand
TCCCACGTTACGAGCCAGTCCCGCCGCGGACGAGCGGACGTAGCCCTATCTGGGCGATGTGACAGTGCCCCACAGTGGGTTACTAGTGGGGCGTCAGGTCGGCCGGAAGGCCTCTGCTGTTGAGGATGAGTGGAATCGCCGGGCGTGCTCTGCCGCTGCGCGTGGCACCGACGGGCTCCGTGGCATGTCGTGGTGCCCCGACGGCTTCGACGTAGCGGCGCGGGGTGTCGACATGGCCACCCGGGCGGGCGACTGAGCCCGGTCCCGGCCGAGGTCAGGTGTGGGCGTCGGCCTGTCGGCGCCAGTGGTGGGCGAGGGCGGTGGCTCGAGGTAGGAGCGTCGTGGCCGACGGTCCGGGGCGCCAGGTGTCGGACCGGATCCCCACGTCGAGCTCGGCGAGGTCGAGGGCCCGCATGGTGGCGGCGGCATACCGCAGCTGGCGGCGGACGTGGTCGACGGTGACGGGGCGGCCGTCGATCGCCCACCGGTCCGGCCAGGGCATGACGGCCTCGGCGAGGTCCTGGCTGGTGGCCCGGCCATGGGCGGCGAGCAGGGCGGCGGTGACGCCGATCAGCACCTCGTCGAAGCTGTCCGGCTCCAGGACCTGGCGGAGCCTGCGGATGATGTGCAGGTCGGCGGCGGCGGCCTTGGTCGGGGTCAGGACGCCGCGGGTGAGCCGGGCGAGCCCGGCGCTGCGGAGCAGGTCGTGCAGCTGGGCCAGCGGCGGCAGGTCCTCCACGTCCGGGGCGGGCCGGTCCAGCGGGGACCAGCCGGGGCGTTCGGCCTGGACGGCCCGCACCACGGCCCGGGGGAGCCGCCGGCCGGGGGTGAGCTTGACTCCACTCTCGAGCAGGCGCAACAGGAGCCGGACGCTGCCGGGGACCTGCCCTCCGGTGGCGCGAACCAGAGCGTCGGTGGTCTCGCGGTCGAAAGCGTCGGTCCACCGCCCGGCCCAGGCGCGCAGGTGCTCGTGCTCGGGGTGGGTGGGGTCGGCGATCGCCTCCCGGAACTGCTCGCACCCGGGCCACCCACCGCAGTCCTCCGGCGGGCAGGCCCCTTCCCCGTCCACGCACCCAGGTTCGGGTCCGCCCGGGCCGAGGCCCTCCACGTCGTGGGTCCAGCTGTCGCCGAAGTCGTACAGGTGGCCGAACGCCGGCGGCAGGTCCCGCAGGATGGCGGACCGTTAGTCGCCCAGGTCGGGTTCGAGGTCGTCGAAGCCGGGGTCGGGTATGCCGTAACGGATCTGGCCGGCCTCGAACTGGTGCAGATGCCTGTCGGTCCAGCCGACGCCTACCTGCAGCAGCTCGTGCAGCTCCGGCAGGGTCGCGGCGCTCGGGACGTCGAACACGCGCACCACCGGCGGTTCCACCTCACGCAATCGCACCCGCAGCCGCGTCGTCCTCACGGCCACCAACCCCACGACCCCGCCAAGCGGAGTCGACGCTTGCCCAGGGTCACCGTCCGGTCGGGTTGGTGCGTCTGACGCGGAGGGTCGAGGTGGTAGCGGCGGCGTCCAGCTCGCCACGGAAGGCCACGTGCCGGGGGAACCGGGCCCGGACGGCCGCCAGGTACGCGTGGGCCTCGGCCACCTGGTCGATGCCCGCGAGGGCTTCGGCGTGCGCGTGGGCCAGGTACGCCGCGCGGGCGTACGCACCACGGTGCTTGCCGGACACGATCGCATCGATCCTGGCGTCCACCACGGCAGCAGCGGTAGTCATCCACCGGTCGCGGTTGCGGGCATCGCTCGGGAGTCGGCGGATGGCGTCGGCGAAAAGGCTGGTCAGTGAGGGGCCGGCGGGCTCCAGCCGATCGGCCCCGGCGCTCGGCCCGTCGTCCAGCGCAGGCCAGTCCTCGAACCGGGGCAGGGCGGCGGGGTCGTGATCGATGGCGGCGAACATCTGCCCGAGGTGGCCGGCGTCGGCGGCCGGCGCGGTGCCGATCGCGGCGGCCCACAGGAAGGGCAGGACGACCGGGCCGGGGTGGCCGGCGCGGTGCCAGCCGAGCGGGTCGGAGCCGGGCAGCGCGGCGGTCGCCTGGTCGAGGCGGCCGGCGAGCAGGAGGAGCTCGCAGCCGAGCCGGTCAGGGCCGGCCTTGCCGGCAACCGTGAGGGCCTCAGCGGCGAGCGTCTCGGGCAGCACTCCCGCATCCATGCTGGTGGCGGCCAGGGCGAGCAGCCGTCGCCGGGTGGGCTGGCTGGTCCAGGCGCGCCGCCGGGCCCGTACCGCGGCACTGGGGTCGCCCTGACGGCCCTCCAGGTCGGCGAGCCGGTCGCCGGCCTCGGCGAGGTGGGCGGGGTCGGCGTCGGGCAGGTCGAGGGTCTCGCGGGCCGCCGCCCGGGCATCCTCGAGGCGGCCCACGGCGGCCAGGGCGTCGATGCTGGCCAGGCCGATGCCGCCCTGGTGCGGGCCGGGACGCCGGGCCAGGACGGCCAGCCCGTCCACGCCGCCACTCATCGTGGCGGCCTCGGCAAGCAGCCGGACCCGATCACGCAGCGGCCGAGTCTCGGTCTCGGTCAACAGGCAATCGATCCAGCCCGGCAGGAAACCGTCCAGGTCGGCCAGCGGGTCCCGGCGGGTGCCCGACAGCAAGGCCAGGGACAGCGGCCAGTGGCTGGGGAGATCCAGCCAGGCCCGGTGCACGGCGGCGGCTCGGCCGCCGGCCGCGGTCGTCTCGTAGACGCTGCGCAGGTACCGGGCCAGCGTCTCGGGCACGTCGGTGGACTCCAGCTGCCACAGCTCAAGCGACCAGTCCTCGTCCCCGCCGTGGCCGAACGGCGCCAACAACCGCTCGTAGGCCTCCCGCGCGGTGTCGAGGTCGCCCGCCACGAACACCGCACCGATCGCCGCACACAGGGCCTCGGCATCGGGGACCCACGTTGCGGCCTCCTCGTCGACCCACCCATAGCGGTCCCGGTAGTACCCCTCGTCATCGGCATACTCCCCGGCGGCAACCCGGGCCGAGAACTCGTCGATACCGGCCAACAGGTCGGCCCGCGACGTCCGCGCCGGCCCGGTCGGCGCGGTCGCGGGGTCGGGAAAGATGTCGAGGAACCCCTGCCGATGCGACACCGGCAGCCGCTCGGCGTGGGCGACCAGAACGGCCACGAGTTCCTCCCGGGACAGGGGCAGCCATCGGTCGTGGAGGGCCGCCAGGAACTCCCCCAGGGGCGGTCCGCCGGTTCGCCCGGATGCTGCCACGTCATCCCTCCTGGTCTGCGGGGGCCCGTGTCCGGGCCCGGTCAATGATCCTCCGTGCCGTGTCCACCGGGGACGATTCAACACCTCTGCCCCGACACGGCCGATCCGGGACGCCGGGAGGCCACGCCCGCGCTCCGTCGGCGGCCCGCCGCTGGGCGGTCTCGGACCAACCTGGAACCGCGAAGAGCTCGCCGGCCCTGCCCCCGGCCTCGGGCGCGGCCTGCGGGCAGACCAGCTGATGCTGCCAGCCGGTGGCGCTCACTGGCACACCGGGCCGTCGCGGTCGGGCACGCCGAAGCCCAGCCGGCCGGAAGGTGGAGGTAGGAGTCGATGGCGTCGGGGACGGCTGCATCGGTGCCGGGCAGGGCGCAGGCGTACTCGCGCATGGTGGTCGCCGCGTCGGCGTGGCCGAGCAGGCCGGGCAAGGCAGTTGTTCGTCGCCGACGGCAAGGGCGACCACCGGCGCCTGGTGCCGGTCTCGCCGAGGTTCTTTGAGCACCTGGGCGCCCATATGGACACCGAACGGGCCCGGGGGCGTCGACACCGACCAAGTCTGGTTCTCCTCTGGTTGGATGGTCAGGCCGTCGCCGGTGACTCGCCGTCCGTGTGGTGCGGCAGGTCACCGATCTCCCGTTGCTGGCGGTGCAGCTCGGCGGTCAGCTCCTGGCGCACTCCCGCGTATGCCGGGTCGTCGTAGACGCTGGTCAGCTCGTAGGGATCGGACTCCAGGTCGAACAGCTCCCACTCCGGTGGGAACACCAGGTTCGAGGCGCCTGGGTGGCCGAGGCCGTCGTTGTAGTAGTAGATGAGCTTGTGCCGCTCGGTCCGCACGCCGTAGTGGGCCCAGACCCCGTGGCTGCCGTCGTCGTGCTCCCAGTAGCGGTAGTACACGGCCCAGCGCCACTGGTTCGGTGGCTCGCCGCGCAGGAGTCCGCGCAGGCTGCGCCCCTGCATGCGGGGCGGGGCCTCGACGTCGGCCAGGTCGAGCAGCGTCTGGGCGAAGTCGACGTTGAGGACCAGCTGGCGACAGTGCTTGGCGGGGGGCACCTCGCGTGGGTACCGCACGAGCAGGGGCATGCGGAGGGACTCCTCGTACATGAAGCGCTTGTCGAACCAGCCGTGATCCCCCAGGAAGAATCCCTGGTCCGATGTGTAGACCATGACGGTGTCGTCGCTCAGGCCCTCGGTGTCGAGGAAGTCGAGCAGGCGGCCCATGTTGTCGTCGATCGAGGCGACGCAGCGCAGGTACTCCTTGATGTAGCGCTGGTACAGCCACGAGTCCAGCTCCTCTCCCACCAGGCCCGCTGGTGGCGTCTCCTTCACGTCCTCGGGCCACAGGTCAGTCATCCGCATCCGTGCCCGGCTCGCCGCCGTCGAGCGGTTCGAGTAGTCGTCGCGGAAGGTGACTGGCTCGCGCATCTCCTGCTCGGCATACAGGTCCTGGTGTCGTGCGTCGGGCTCCCAGCTGCGGTGGGGGGCTTTGTGGTGCAGGAGCAGACAGAACGGCCTGGACCGGTCGCGTGCGGAGATCCACTCGAGGGACAGGTCGGTGATGATGTCGGTCACGTAGCCAGGGATGCGCGCGCGCCCGTCTGCGGTGATGAACTCCGGGTCGTGGTACTCCCCCTGCTCGGGAAGGACCCGCCACTGGTCGAAGCCCACCGGGTCGTGGCCCTGGCCGTGGCCGAGGTGCCACTTGCCGAAGATCGCGGTCTGGTAACCCGCGGCCTGCAGGATCGCCGCGAAGGTCGGCTGGCCACTGTCGAAAGGCGCACTGAGGGTTGTCACACCATTGACGTGGTTGTACGTCCCCGTGAGGATCGCCGCACGGCTCGGGGCGCAGATCGAGTTGGTGCAGAAACAGTTCTCGAAGCGCATCCCCCCAGCGGCGAGGCGGTCGAGGTGTGGTGTCTGGTTCACCCGACTGCCATACGCGCTGATCGCGTGGGCCGCGTGGTCGTCGGACATCACAAACACGATGTTCGGCCGTCGCCGCATGCGTCAGAGCCTAGCGATACTGCCGATCAACGAACGACTTGAGCTGCTGGTCGCAGGCGTCCCACTTCTGGACCTTGCCACCGACGCCGGCCATGGCCATGGACATGGACATGGGCACCTTCTGGTTGTGCCAGAAGACACCGAGCGAGGTCGGGACCTGGCCGAGGGTCTTCTTCGCGAACCGCGTGATCAGCACGCCCTTGAAACCGGTGATCTCGGCGGCGGGGATGCGGGTCGTTCCGGTCATGTCGTCCTCCTGTGTGAGCCGGTACAACATCGAGACGACGGCCGGCCGTGAAATGTGACACCCGACTGCCGAGATCTTCGCCAGCCGTGGCTGAGGCGGAGTCCCGATAGTCCGACCTGCTCCTGACCGGCACGGACGACACGGCGGACCGGTGATCACCTCGGACGGGCTCGGTCCGTGCGGCTCCCACGGACATCGGGTCGCCGCGTATCACCGGGTCCCTTCTCGGCTCCTTGGACCTATCTGCGGCCTGCTCCGTAACTTCTCCAGCCTGCTCCGCGATCGGCAGCGCGGTCGACCCAAAGGAGGACCAGTGCGACACGACGTCATCATCCTCGGTTCGGGCCTCGGCGGCTCGACCATTGGCGCCGTCCTGGCCCGCCACGGCCACCGCGTGTTGATGGTGGAGAAGGGCCGGCACCCTCGCTTCGCCCTCGGCGAGGCCACGCTGCCGCAGACCTCCTACTGGCTGTGGCTCATCAGCCAGCGCTACGACGTGCCGGAGATCGGCGTGCTCGCCGATGCCCGCACCGTGGCGTCGAAGGTCGCGCCCAGCAGCGGGATCAAGCGCTCGATCGGGTTCGCCTACCACCGTCCGGGCGAGGACCACGACATGCGCCGCGAGAGCCATCAGGTGCTCGCGCCCGAGCTGCCCTTCATCTCCGAGAGCCACCTGTTCCGTGAGGACATCGACCTGTATCTCGCGCGGGTGGCCCAGGGCTACGGCGCGGAGCTCATCGAGGACTCCCAGGTCGTCGATGTCGACGTCAGCGACGACGACGTCTCGGTCCGCGATGCGTCCGGCGCGGTCCATCGGGCCCGCTACCTCGTCGACGCGTCGGGCTTCGCCTCGGTCGTTGCCACGACGTTTGGGCTGCGGGAGAACCCGACCCGGCTGCGGACCCGGTCCCGGTCGATCTTCACCCATGTCGACGGACTGCGGCCCTTCGACGACCTGTTCGGCGATCAGGAGCTCCCTGGACTGAAGTACCGCTGGCATGACGGGACCCTGCACCACGTCTTCGACGGAGGCTGGTTCTGGGTCATCCCGTTCGGCAACCACGGCGCCTCTCGCAACTCCAAGGCCAGCGTCGGGTTGACGCTGGACATGCGTAAGTACCCGGTCCGGGACGGCGTATCGGCCGAGCGAGAGTTCACCGAGTTCGTCTCGCGCTTCCCGTCGGTGGCGAGGCACCTCGACGGCGCCGTCGCCACGCGCCCCTACATCAGCACCGGGCGCCTGCAGTACTCCAGCACCCACGCGGTGGGGACCCGGTTCTTTGTCACGCCCCAGGCCTACGGGGCCGTGGACGCGTTGTACTCGCGAGGACTCATCAACAGCTTCGAGACGACCTATCGCCTCCTGGCGCCCCTGATGACCGCCCTGGACGACGACGACTTCGCGCCGCAGCGCTTCGCCGGGCTGGACGAGCTGGCGCGGGACCAGCTGGACACCCACGACCTCATGGTGGCCAGTGCCTACAGGTCGATGGCGGACTTCGAGGCGTGGAACGCCTGGTTGAAGGTCTGGCTGGCGTCGAAGCTGTTCGGCGACATCTGGCTGCTGCGCACCACCATGCGCTACTTGGCGACCGGCGATCGGGCCCACCTGGCCGAGCTCGACCGGGCCGTCCCGGCATACGCCGAGCCGATGCGGCGGCTGGTCGAGACGAGCAGCGCCGCCCTGGCGTCCGCAGAGGCCGGCGGCACCTGGGCCGAGGCGGCCGCCGTGATCCACGACGCCCTGCAGGGTGCCGACTGGCTGCCGAACTTCGCCTACCCGTGGGACGACCCGAGCGCCCACCATGGCGACTTCACCCCCGCGCACGTCATGCCGTTGACGCTGCTGTGGGGCAAGACCCGCGCCCCGAGCTGGGCCCGCCGGCACCTCTTCGACTTCCCGACCCGCCCGCTCGTGACCAGGACCGTGGCGGACCGAGTCAGCCACCTGACCGGCGGCCGCGCCCGACGCTCCACTTCGCGGCCGGGGATGGGCGGCGAGCCCCGGCCGGAGGGGGCGCCACGTGCTGTGCACGCGCCTCGCCCGTGAGGAGCTCACCGCGGCATTCGCTCAGGTGGCGAGCAGCGTCAGCGTCGTCACAACGGTCACCGATGACGACGTGCCGGTCGGCGCCACCGTGGGTTCGCTGACGAGCGTGAGCCTGGACCCACCCCTGGTGCTCGTGTGCCTGAGCTCGACGATGTTCCTCCCGACGGCGATCGCCCGTCGCGGGCGCTTCGCGGTCTCGGTCCTCAGCGCCGGAGAGCGAGACATGGCCGAACGGTTCGCCGGCCTGACGCCCGGAGTGAGGGACCGGTTCGAGGGTGTCGCGGCACGCCGCGACCGCAGCGGTATGCCGGTGCTCCCCGGCAGCGTCGCCTGGCTCGGCTGCGAGCTGTGGGCGACCTACGACGGCGGCGACCACCGCATCGTCGTCGGTCAGGTGGGGCACCTGCGCCGTTGGCCCGGCCGCGACCCCCTCCTCCGGCACGACCGGGGCTGGGTCAGCGTCGACAGCCGCGCGGCCCACAACGGACCGCGAGAGGGTGGCGACGGACCGGGCCCTCGGGGACGGCGCAGCAGACAGATGTAGCTGGCATGGCCGACGTGACTCTGGATCGGGGGAACAGCCAGCTCCGACCGCGCCGGAGGCGTTCGCCGCACTCGCCCCGGCACGACTCCTGGACGCCCGGCGCGGGGTGGGTGCGGCCAAGCCGGCGTTGCCAGCTCATGGCACTGTGACACGTCGGGTGACCGGCCGCGGCGGGATCCGGTCCGCCGGCGTGACCGCCGTGGTGCTCACCGTGACGGTGACCAAGCATCCACTTCCCACGCCGCCCTGACAGCGGCTGATGAGCAGGCACCCGCTCGGGCGTCGCGCCGGTGGCGTTCGACCCGTACAACCGCTCCCGGGTGCGGCCACCTGCGGGCCCTTCCATTGGGGCATCGTGATCGTTTCCGCGTGGACCGGGCTGCAACGAGGTCATTGTGCCGCTTCTCCCCGGCGACGCACCCGAGTCCGCAGACAGGCGTCAGGTCCACCGAGTCACGCTACGCACCCCGAACGGCCCGGTCACCGTTGGGGGACGCCGAGACGACGCGACCAGGCGTGGGTGAGGTGAACGGATTGGGTGGCTGAGAGACGCGACGCGGGCATCGCCCGAGCCGGCCGGATGGCAGGGGCGGTTCAGACCAGGTGGTTCTCGTGGGCGAAGGCCGCGGCCGCAGTCCGGGACCCGACGTCGAGCTTGACGAAGATGTTCGAGAGATGCCGGGCCACGGTCTTCTCCGACAGCGTCAGATGCGCCGCGATCGCGGGGTTGGTCAGGCCAGCCGCAACCAGCCGGAGCACTTCCAGCTCGCGCGGGCTGAGACCCCCCGGAGCCTCCTGCGCCCCCAGAAGGGCCGCGGCCTCCTTCTCGCCCGGACTCGCCCCCAGCTCGGCGAAGGCCCTCCGAGCCGCGGACAGGTCGACCACCGCAGACTCCTCGTCACCGAGCAGGCGCAGGGCCCGCCCGACCAGGATTCGGCTGCGCGCGACCTCGTACGGCGCGGAGAGCTGCGTCCAGGCCACCATCGCTCGGCGAGCGGCCTCGAGTGCGGGGCCCGCCGCGCCCTGTGCCAGCGCGACGTTCGCGACGGCGTACTGGCCGGCCGCCTGCAGGGCGTTGCAGCGGAACGCCTCCGCGATCCCACAGAGCTCGTCGCCGAGCGAAGCCGCGTCGTCGGTGTCGCCAACAGCCACGAGTATCTCGACCACAGCCGCCAGGATCTGCGAGCGGTGCACCGGGTCCCGGCGTTCGGCGAGCAGCCGAAGGACGGCCGCCGATGCGGCGTCGCGGCGATCCCGGGCGAGCCAGAGCAGGGCGCGGCCCGGCTGGGCAGGATGGCCATACTCGGCAGCACTGGTGAAGGCGGACTCGGCCGCGGCATACTCCCCGCGCAGCCGATGTATCTCGCCGCGCTCGTAGTGGGCAAGCCCGAGGGCTTGCTCACCGCCGACCGCCAGATAGCGTTCAACCGCCCGCTCCAGTTCCTCCACGGCGTCGGAGTACGCACCATGCAGCCGTAGAAGCTGGCCGCGGTGGGTCGCACACTGGCCGGTGTAGGCGACCAGCCCCGGCTGGGAGTCGCACCAGGTGATGAGCGCGTGGGTCCACTCGCTGGCCCGGCCGAAGTCAGAGACCTCCTGGCAGGCCTCGATCGTCGAGCAGTAGATTCTGCCGGACGTTACCGGTGTCACCTCGCCGGCCATCACTCCGACGAGGGCCTCGTCCATCCGCTCCAGGCCGTCGGCCACCCGGCCCGAGTAGAGCATCAGTCGGCCCTCTGCATGGAGCCCGAGGGCGACCAGGTCGGGCTCGTCGAAGCGACGTCCATAGTCGGTGATTCGGGGGGCCAGCGGGAACGCCTCGGCGAACTCGCCGTTGAGGATGTGCCCCATCATCTCCACGTCGCACAGGTAGCCACGTTCGGCCACGTCGTCCGCGAGCTCATCCAGAAGCCGCCCGGCGCGGGCCAGCCAGCCGTTGCCCACGGCCAGCTCGCCCGCCTGCCACAGTGTCAGGATCAGGTAGTAGGCGGCCCGCACCGCCGCCGGCCGATCACCGGCCTCGAGGCTGGCCTGGTGCGCCCGCTGGAGCGCCTGGACACAGTCGTTGCGCCGGCCGAGCAGGTAGGCGGTGGTCGCCAGCGCGGCGAAGTCCATGGCCTCCAGCTGGGTGTCGTCCAGGTCGGAGAGGGCGCGGTATGCGGCAACCCACTCGCGTCGCTCGTAGGTCTGCCGGGCTCGCTGGAGGTCCTCGACGACACCCATGTTGACCACCTCTCCCCGTTCGTCCGAGCGACGTCAGAGGGAAACTCCCAGTCTAGGCGATCCGCTCTCACTGCCCGATCCGGCGGACCGGGACAGCGCGCCCGAGCAGCGGGCTCGCTGGGGGCCCTGTGTCGCCGCGTGAGGGTCCGGTGGTTGGCCGGGCACTCAGGCGGCCACTCCGGCCCGGGTCGTGGCGCGCTGGTCGATCTTGGAGGCGACGTACGCGGCGTCCCGCCCGACCCCGGGGAGCACCATGGAGCTGAACGCGAACTGGAACGAGAGTCCGCAGAAGAAGAGTCCGGGCACTCCGTCGACCACGCCACGGTACTCACGTGGCCAGCCGTCGTCTCCGGTGATCGGTGCCTCGATCCAGCTGAAGTCCGGCCGGAAGCCGGTCGCCCAGATGACGTTGGTGACGTCGAGGACCCGCCCGTCCTCGAGCATCGGCCTCCCGTCGGCGGAGGCACCGCTGACCCTGAGCCGGATCCGTTCCGCACCACGCTCGGCGAGGTGGTGGGGCTTCACCCTGGCGGTGGGTGCCCCGTGGTGGCGGACCTTCCGCATCTCCTTGCGGCCCACCGGTGTACGCCGGGTCAGCACGTGCTTCCACATGAACACGATGACCGGCAGGGCGACTTTGACTTTGGCCGAGTCCCAGTCGAGCGGGATGTTCCCGCGGTCGGGGCCCACCAGGATCGTCGGACGGTCCGCGGCCACCTCGTAGGCGATGTCGTACCCGGAGTGCGAGGCGCCGACGACCAGGACCGTCCCGGGCTGGAGCTGGGTCGGGTTCTGGTAGTCCGTGGAGTGCAGCTGCCGGATCCCAGCAGCGAGCGACGCTGCGACCTCGGGCACCCGCGGCATACGGCCGACGGTTCCGGTGGCGACGACCGCGTTGTCGCACTCGATGGCCTCGGATCCCAGGTGGGCGGTGAATCCACCGCCGTCCCGCGGCACGAGTCGATCGACCCGGGTCTGCATCCGAACGGGTAGCTCCATCTCCACGGCATACTGCTCGAGGAAGTCCGCGACCTCGTCCTTCCCCGGGAAGTGCCACGGATCGCCGGGGAAGTCCATGCCCGGGAGTCCGTCGAACTTCGCCGGCGAGTAGAGCTTGAGCGAGTCGTAACGGCAGCGCCAGTTGTCGCCGATCCGGCCGTTGCCGTCGACGATCAGCGATTCCCGGCCGAGCCGTGTGAGGTGGTAGCCGGTGGCCAGACCCGCCTGGCCGGCGCCGACGATCAGGGTCTCGATGTACTGAACGGTCATGACTTCTTCTCCTCCGGATGATCAGCGAGGTGACGAGGTGGATGCTCGGGGCTGCCGAGCAGGGGTAGGGCGTCGGTGCTCATGGCCGGACCTCCAGAAACTCCCGGGTGAGGCCGGCGACCCTCTCGTCGCCACCTCGACGGAACGTCGCTGCGCCGTGACGCGGTAGCGGTCCAGGACTGGCCGTCGGGCCTCGAGGAAGGCCGCGACCGCGTCACCAGCGTCCCGGACCCTTACAACCCTCCTGGTCCGAATATGGTTGGTGTCCATGGCTTCGACGTTAGGGACGCGGCCGCGGCGCCCGCATCGGGCTCGATACCCATTCGGGCCGCGGCCGATTGGGTGTTCCCAACCACGCTGTGAGACCCGGTGGCCCGCCCGGGTATCGGCCACCACGACGGGGCGCGGGCGACCGCCACGAACCGGCCGGCGGCGCTGCGCGCCTCGTGATTGCTGGCGGCACCCGCACCGGCTCCGGAGACAGCCGGTCCTGGTTCCGTTCGATGGGACCCTGGCGGGCGTCTACCGTGGGAGGCTTGGCCGCGGACGGTACCAGGACCACGCCACGGCAGGGCCAACCCTCAGCGTGGCCATATTCCAACGTGCCACGGGACCGGCGTCACGGATCACCGTATCGCCTCCATCGCTACTCCCCCAGCGTGTCGAAGCGCAGCCCGCTCGACCCCTCGCCCCGGCCCACCGACTTGCGGTGCGCCGACCACACGAACAGCCGCCCGTCGTGCCACCGCGCGCCCTGCCAGGCGCGCCGCACGACCGCGCCCTCGCGAGGCACCTCCTCCTCTGGGATGAGCAGCGGGTGGGTCGGATCGCCGAGCAGCCGGGCTTGGCTGCGTACGACCTGGGGGTGACCGGACAGGTCCAGCGCTGCCCCGCGGGCCAGTCGCACCTGCGCGGACTCCTCGGTCCGCACCGGCAGCAGCGGGATCCAGTGAGCGGGGACGACGCTGGCCAGCTGGTACGCCGGAAGGCCCCCCTCAGACGGGGACGAGGAGCGCTCGGGTGGCTCGCCGGCGCCGGTGTCGAGCGCACGTTCCAGCGGGCTCTCCAACCGGCGCTCGACGGCCCAGGCGAGGTTCGCCATCTCGTCGCGCAGCAGCAGCACCTCCTCCAGCGTCGTGCCGTCCATGGGCTGCGCCAGTGCAGGCGGAAGGAAGAGCAGGTTGGTCATCGGGACCGGGTCTGGCGAGGTCTGGTCGACCGGCAGGGCGAGGGAGTACATCGTCCAGCCCGACGAGGGGCCGAGGGTGCGGTCCCCGTTCGACCGCAGCAGGGTCCTCACGCCGAACGTGTCGGTCACCACCAGGGAACGCGTCGCGGACAGCGTGCCGACCGGCAGCTCGACCGGGATCACGAACCAGTCATTGCCGTAGCCGCTGACCGTCTCCAGCAGGAGCAGCTGCGGGATCTCGCTTGCGCCCGGCTGCAGCGCGTCGAAGTTGAGCGACCCCTCTTCGAACTCGAAGAAGCGCGGCGCCGGCATCCCGCGCAGTGTAACGGGAGCCGGGAGGACCGTCCGCGTGACCGCCGCGCCTGACTCGTGCGGTGTAGTGCCGACGTTGACCCCGCCGTTGACGTCGAAGCTGTACCAGTCGAGGACACCGTCGGTGTACTCCGTCGCGGTCAGCGTCCGCTCGTCGAACGGCGACTCCCCCAGCCGGCCGGCCACGGAGAACGCGTACTCCAGCCGCTCCGGCTGCCAGGGATCGGGACCGTCCTGCGGCTGGCTGAACAGGTCGTCCGCCCAGGCGCTCCACGTCCGGCACGCCTCGCGGACCTCGGCGGCGTCGCCGGGGTCGATGGTCTCGCCGTCCAACGACGGCACGTCGCCGTGCCGCAGGGCCTCCCGCAGCCGTCGGCCGTCGAGAGCGCGACCGGCCATCAGTCCGGCGTGAGCCGTCGTCGCGGGATCCGACGTCTCGTCCAAGGGCAGCAGTGCGAACGTACGCCGGAAGGCCTCGGCGTAGTCGCGCGACGTCGACTGCAGGGCCAGAAGGTGCAGGAAGTGCCGGCCGGTCTCGAGCCCCAGCCGGAGGCCTTCGACGCCGGGAGCCGCCGAGGCCGCCAAGCCTGCGGGACGCCGCTCGACCAGCGTCTCCAGGGGGACGTTCGCGGAGTCGAACCGCCCCGCTGTGATGCTCGTGTTCGGAGCGATGGGCCCCGCCTGGTAGCGGGTGAGCGGTGCGACGGTGCCACGCCAGCGGGCGATGATCGGCGTACCTCCGTCCTGGCCCTGGAACTCGCCGACCTGCCACTGACGGGCGAGCAGCCACAGCGGGTCGTGGATGCGCGCGGTCAGTCCCTCCGCGACATCGTCGGAGGCAGTTGAGGTTTCGAGCCGGGCCCAGGTGGTGATCGACGGCATGGGGATGCTCCCTAGGAGGTGAGCGGATTGAGGTCGGTGGAGACGGCGTCGCCGTCGAGGTTGAACGCCAGTACGGCCGCGGGAAGGTAGTGCCCGAGGTCGCTGAGGTCGTCGGGGCCACACGACCGCAGGTGCGCGAGGTCGAGGGTCTCGAGCAGGACCTGGTTCAGGGTCCCGACGGTCCATGGCTCGTCCGCGACGGGCGGGACCGCGACCAGGATCGTCTGCGGAGGTGCCGCGTCGGGAGGGTCGTAGCGGAAGGCGATGCCCGTCGTCTCCGTCGGGTTCGGGACGACCTCCGTCCACTCGTCGACCAGGTAGCCGGTCAGGGGCTGACCGAGCCGGCTCAGCCCCGGCCCGTTCAAGGCGAGCGACACGACGCCGTCACGCAGGGTGGTCCCCGGGGCCACCGGCAGTCCCACCCAGCGCTGGCCGCCCTCGTGCGGCAGCTGCGCAACCTCCAGCGCGGGCTCCGCTCTGCCGCCGATCGCCTCGGCCTCCCGCAGCAGCAGGTCCAGCTGGCTCAGTGGTGACCGCAGGCGCGCCATCCGCAGCCACCACGTCTGCCCCGCCAGCGGGTCCCCGCCCGTCAGCGCCGCCCGGTCGCGCAGCGAGTCGCGCAGCCCCCGCGGGTCGGGGCACTCGAAGCGTGGAGCCGGAACGAAGCCCGGTCCGAGGACGGCCGCGAACCGCCGGGCCACCCGGGCCCGTCGCTGGGCATCGGACTCGCCCGCGGGAGCCTGCGCTGCCGCGCCGGCCTCGGCGACCCGTCGCGCGAGGTCGGCTCGGACGGACGGGGCCAGCGCCGCGAGCACCGCGTCGTCGCCCGCCACGCCGATCGGGGCGCCGAACTCGGCGGCCGCGCGGACGGCATCGGCGACCAGCTCCTCGGGAGCGTCGGTGTCCGCGAGGACGTCGGCGAGGGCGTCCGCGACGCGACGGAGGGCGCTGTGCGCAGCGGCGGCGCGGGCGTCGTACTCGTCGAGGTCGAGCCCCGCCGCCGCGTCGGCGTGAGGCGGCGCGAGGTCAGTGCCGTCGACGGGGCGGGCCCTGCTGACCATGGTGTACGCCGACGACGCGACCTCCAGCAGGTCCTCGATGGTGACCGCCTCGCGAGCTCCGGCCGGGGGAGCAGCCAGGGCCACGCGTGCGCGGGGGACGCGCTCGTCGCTCGGCACCGCCGCGCGGTAGGTGCGCGCTGCGAGCTCCGCACGCCAAGAGGCGTCCATGCTGAGCCGGAGCAGGTCCATCGGGGTCAGCGCGAGGTCGGAGAGCAGGACTGGGTCGGGAGACTCGAGCGGCCCGTCCGGACCCGTGATCTCCAGCCGCAGCCGCACCCGCCGCGCGGGTCCGAGCAGGAGGCCCAGCCACGTGTTCAGGGCGGGGTCTGCGGACGCGCGGATCGAGGTCTCGGCGGGGGCCCAGCCGGTCGACTCGGGGAGGGACGCATCCGCGTCGAGGAGCAGGGCCACGCGATGCGTCGCGGACAGGCCACTGCGCTTGGTGCGCTGGTGTTCGAGGTCGGGCGGGTTCGCGTCGCCGCGCGTGACATCCTCCAGCGTGGCCGACGCACGCGCCAGGTTGCCTCTGACCAGCTGGTACACGCCCTCGGCTGTCACGGCGTCCGCGACACCGTCGAGCGAACGGTCCAGCGCCTCGAGCAGCCCCGTGACAGCGCGGAACCGCGAGGTGTTCGCCTCGCATCGAGGGAGGCCGACAACCAGCGACTCACGCTCCTCGCGCCAGCGCCGCACCAGGACCAGCCCGTCGAGCAGCATCCGGCGCTGCTTGGCCTCGGCGGCGTCCACGTCCCCCGGGGGCGCCAGACTGCGGAAGTCGTCGAGCAGGTCGTCCAGCGTCGCTTCCGGGTCGTCATCCGGATGCGTCTCGTGCAAGGACCGCTCGAAGTCGTAGCCGAGAAGTGCCCCCAGGCCCTGCCCTTGGCGTACGCCGTCGAGCAAGCGAAGCGCACCGCGCACGCGGGCGGACGTCAGCTGGATGGCGAACGCCCCTTCGCGGCCGCCGCCGTGCGCGAGGTGGGCGTTGCGCAGCAGCGCCGCGGTGGCCGCCTGGTCCATTGAGGGTGCGTGCACGAAGCCGGGGTCCGAGGCCGGCAGGAGCACCGGGCCGGGCTCGTCCTGCGGCGGCTCGGGCATCTCCGCATGCACCTCGGGCCGCAGGTCCTCGAGCCAGCCGTAGCCGCCGATCTGCACACCGTCGGGTCGTGCATCGCGCAACTGCTGCAGTCGGCGGCTGGCCAGCGAGGTGACCCAGGCGTCGAGCCGGTACGACGTCGCCGCGAGGCTGCCGAGCAGGTGGCGTTCGAGCGTCGCGACATCGCGCTCGGCGAGCTGCTGAACAGCGTCGCGCCACGCCTGCAACGGCTCGGTCACGTCGGCAGGGAGCGCGGTGAGGTCGGACAGCGCCTCGCGGACCAGCCGCGTGGCTCCCGGCACGACCTGGTCCCGCTGCCACCGCCATCCTGGTGTGGGGGGCTCGCCGGGGACCAGGTCCACCAGCTCGCTGTCCCGCACCAACTGCGCGCTCGTCAGCTCGCCACCCTCCAGCAGCCGAGCACCGAGCAGCGCGTGCTCGCGCAGCAGGGCGTGACGCATCAGCGCCTGGAGGACCGGGACGCGCTCGGCTGGGACGGGTGAGGCGAGCGCGTCGAGGTCGGCGGCTTCGAGGAGATCGGTGAGGTAGTCGCGTGGCGAGGCGGTCGTGCCGTCGAGGGCCGCGACCAGCGGCGCGGCCACGTCGGCCGCGGCGCCTTCGTACACCATCCGGGCCATCGCCGGGAGGAAGCCCAGTCCGGCACGGTTGGCGCCGTTGGCGCTCAGCGTCTGCAGCGCCTGCCAGAAGCCCATGGCGTCCAGGTCCTCACCCAGGAACAGCCGCAGGTGGCGCAGGAAGTGCGGCCCC
The DNA here is from genome assembly GCA_964469635.1 of uncultured Kineosporiaceae bacterium. GTDB lineage: Bacteria > Actinomycetota > Actinomycetes > Actinomycetales > Kineosporiaceae > JADJPO01. The sequence continues at coordinate 12,398 of CAYYCE010000002.1, read as the reverse complement.
ATCAGGCGGCGCACGCGCAGGCCCGTCGGCAGCGCGTCGGAGCGCAGCACGTCGACGAGGTCGCCGCTGGGGTTGTCGGTGGCACCGACGCGCGCCACCGACCCGATGGCCGGGCGCCAGATGCCGTCGCGCAGTCCGGCGAGAGTGTCGCGCAGCCGGGCGAGCCGAGGGCCGTCGACCGAGCCGTCCGACAAGCGGGTCAACGACGTCACGGGCAGCACGCCGTACGGCTGCCGGCCGCACCGGACCGCGGGCAGCGGGCCGCCAGGTCGCAGGAAGTCCCGAGCGTGGTCGGCCGCCCAGCGCACGTCATCCAGGCTCAAGCGCGCCCCGACCCCGCCGCCGTCGAGCCCGACGTGCTGGGTGAGGTAGTAGCCCCAGGTCGCCGGCCAGAGCGCGGTCGTCATGGCCCGCGCCACGACGAGGTCGTCGGTCGCGGCCCCAGGCAGCGGGCCCAGCGTCGCCTGGGCAGCCGCGGCCGGAAGGCCGAGCGCCCCCGCCAGCGCACCGGCGGCGGAGCCGTCGTCGCGGTGGACGCTGGCACCCGACCATTCGGCGGTGTAGCTGCGCGCGCCGCCGCGGTCCTGGTCGCTCCAGCCGGAGCGTTCGGGAGCCGTGTTGTTCGACGGTGTGCCCGGTGCGAGCATCCCGAAGCCGTCGGTGTAGTGATGGGCGTCGACGAGCGCGGCGCACGCCTCGGCACCGCCATCCGGGGACGTCTCGACCACACCGCTGACGAGGAGCACGTCGACGCGGGAGGTCTCCAAAGACGTCGGCAGCGGCACCCGCAGGGCCATCCCGACCGCTTCTGCGGCGTCGAAGTCGACCATCCACCGCATGCCCTCGTCCACGGCCGGTGCGTCGTCGGTCGCGTCCACGGCGAGCGCCGGGTCGAGATCGGGGCCGACAGCGAGCGACTCGGGGAGGTCGCGTCCAACGGCGAGCCCCACGGTGGTGCCGTCGCGATAGGCCGTGGCGACCCAGCGGTCCGGCAGTACCCGCGCCACCGGCGTACGCACGACCGTCGCCGCGGGCCCGGGGTCGGGGAACCGCGGGGGCGTCGGAAGGGGCGCGCCCTCGGGCAGCGCGGCTGCAGGCCGGTCATCGGGGTTGCTCGGGAGCAGGCTGCGTGCGATCCAGGCCGCCCGACCGGGACCGAACCGGTCGCTGAGCACTCCCCACCCCCGCCGCAGTCGGGCGTCGTCGTCGGCGGCCCGCCAGCGACGCTCCCAGTACGCGCGCCCCGCCGACTGCTCCTCGGCCGACAGCGCCGGGTCATGGGAGTCGAGGTGAACCTTGTCGGGATAGACCCGCACCCGCAGCTCGGTCGTGCCCTGCTCGGTCGGGAAGAACCGGGTCTCCAGGCGCACCGGCAGGAGCACCAGCGGGTGGGTACCCGCGGCGATCTCGACAGACAGCTCTGGGGAGGCCGTTGCCAGGGCAGGATCGAGATAGGGGCCGATGTCGATGAGCGGGGTGCCCATGGTCAGTCCTCCTCGCGCAACAGCACGGACGCGGGGATGGTGATGCGGACCGGGAGCTGGCGCAACCGGCGGGCGAGGGCAGCGGACGTGGCGTCCGGGGCGGCGAGGTGGGTCCCGGTCCCGGGGTCGTCGTCCACCTCGATCCCGAACCGCGGCGCCGACGGTTGCTCCTGGATGACGAGCGAGCGTTGGCTGATCTCGTCAGGGTCGAGGTCGAAGCCGAAGAAGCGCACGTCGGGCTCCATCGCTCCCGAGAAGACCGGGAGGTCGTCCTCGGGCGGCGTGGAACCCGGACGGGTCGCGTAGACGATGGCGTGGGGGTAGCGGCGCAGCAGCTCGCTGCGAAGCAGCATCACGAACCGCTCGCGGTTGCTGCCGGTCTCCCCGAGGGAGCGGTCGCCCCAGGTGTCGAGCGGTGCGATGTCGGGCGGCGCCCCGGGGTCGATCGCGGTGTCCCAGAACCGCGTGAAGTACATCGACTTGGCTGGTGCCGGGAACTCACGCCACAGCAGCTCGCGGCCGAGCTCTGTGTTGAGGCCGACGAGGTACGCCTCGACGAACGGCGTGTTCGTCGCGAGCGGCACCACCGTGTTCGGCGGGACGTCTCCGAGGCCGGGCAACAGCAGGTCCTGGCCCAGCTCGGCCAGGGACGTGGCCATCGGCTGGGGGAACACCGGAGCCAGGCTCGGGGGCCCCAGCACGGCCTCGTCGTCGGGAGGGCCGCTGCCGGGGCGCCGTACGTCGATCAGTGCCTTCACGCTCGCGGCGAAGATTCGGCGTGGCTCGGTGACGACCAGGGCCTCGGCGAACACCACCTGCAGGTCGCCCGACGGCCCGGGGATGCGCGGCGGCTTCGGGTCTCGTGGATAGAAGCGGTCGAGGTGCGCGGAGGCGACCGCGCGGAAGGTGCGTGCGTCCGCGCTGTCGCGAAGCGGGAACGGGAAAGGGTGGGGGTGGGGGTGGGGGAACGGCGGCGTCGGGTCGGGCGGGGCCGGTGGCTCGGGCGGGAGCGGCACCCTGGGGTCGGGCCCGTCCGGGAGCCGGGGGGCCAGGCTGACGCGGGGAGCGGGGCTGCCGAGGATCGGCGCCACGGGAAAGGTGTGTCTGGGAAAGGGTGTCAGCGGCGGTCGGGGCCTCACCGGCCAGTCGAAGGGCTCCAGGGCGAAGGCGGGTCGCGGGAGCATGCTCCGCACGCCTGCGGCGCTGCCCTCCGACCACAGGAACTGGCTGGGCGACTGCCCGAGCGACGCAGCGACCGCCTCGATCGTGACCGGTCCGGTGCGGGGGGCGGGCAGCCGCCGAGCGGTCAGGGAGACCGGCTGCAGGCTGCGCAACACGAACCTGGTCCGCGCGACCGGCGGTGCCCCGGTCGCGGCGGTGCGCTGGAGACGGCGGTTGAGGGCGCCCTGGGGGCGGGCGACGCGGCGCAGCGCGGTGGAGTACGCCGACGACGTGAGTCCCGTCGTCGCCAGCAGCGCCACGAGCCCGGTGTCGGGCCGCTGTGCCAACGGGCCGCGGGTGATCCGGTCCTTCGCGGGCGCGATGACCTGCAGGCCGGTCCCGGGGTCCATCACGGCCAGGTGTCGCTGGTGCAGGCTGCGGGCGACGACATACCCGAGCTGCGCGCGTCGGGTGATCCGTGCGGCGGCCCGCAGGTCCGCAGCCTGCTCCCAGGCCGACGCCATCAGCGCCTCCTGCTGGTCCTGCACCACGCGCGTGCCGAACTGGGCGGCCACGCGCAAGGCGGGCTCGAGGTTCAGCTGCTCGAACCAGCGGTCCTCGCGAGTCGCCTCCGCACCCGCGAGCCCCGCCTGGACGGCGCCGTAACGGGGCGGGGCCAGCACCGGGGTGTCCGCGGACACCGTGAGGGGGAGGTTCAGCAGGTCGGCCAGCGCGGTGCGGAAGCGGTCGCGGAGGTCGGGATCCTGCCACCTGGGGCCAGGCGGGTCGACGGGCCGCAGCGCACCGCCCAGCTCCAGGGTCGTCGGCGGCGGCATCGCGACGTCCACGCCGCTGTGGCTGACGTCGAAGGGACGGCGCCCCACGCTCTCGGGGAGCGGGCGGGCCCGGAGCAGCATCGCCAGCGACTGGAAGTCGCCACCCTCGCCCGTGGCGAACTCCCAGTGGTAGTAGACGGGCAGCTCCACCGACCGCGGCGCCGGCGTCAGCGTCCAGGCGGGCGCGAGCCGCTCGGTCTCGGCGTCCAGCGGTTCGCCCAGCCCGGCCAGCCTGCCCAGCTCGAACGTCGGGACGACGCACGCCAGGTAGTCGGTCTGCGGGCGCAGGACCCGGCCGCACACCAGTCGGGACAGCGATCGCGTGGGGTCGCCGGCGAGCAGGTCCTGGACGTCGGAGGCTGTGGCTCCATCCTCGGTGGCCACCTGGGCGTGGGCCCAGGCCCAGCTGTCCGCGAGGTCGGGCAGCTCGTCGGCAGGTACGGCGGGGGCGTCGATCCGCAGCACCGGGAGGGACCCGCCACGAGGCGCGTCGAGACGAACGCCCTCCTGCTTGCGGACGACGACCAGGCAGAGCCAGGGCCGCAGCCTCCCCTCGGTGGTGGCCGCGCTTGGCGTGAACAGCCACGGCAGCGCGGGCTCGTCGAGTTCGACCAGCGCGAGGTAGTTCGCCTCGAATGTGCGCGAGCCGCGCGTCGGGTCGGTGCGGATGACCTGGCCGGTCTGGAGCCCGGTCACGTGGCCCGGCCCAGCCACACTGACCGTCATCGGCACGTCGCGGCTGTCGTTGACCCGCACGGTGACCTGGGCTGAGGCCACCCCGGGCTGGGCCGCATCGAGCGTGTCGGGTGAGGTCAGCGCCGCGGCTCCGCCGCGCTGCAGCCAGGGCAGGAAGACAAGGTCGGCGTCCGTCGTCATTGTGGGGCCCTCATGACGTCACCTCGCCACCGGCCACGACGACGCCGGGCTCGGGGTCGCTGTCCAGGAAGGCACGCGCCTCCACCCAGGTGGGCCGGGTCGCGCGTACGCCTTGGCCCGCAGGCTGCGCCACGGCCCACGTGCGCGGGCGTACGCGGGGGGCGTCCGCCAACGCCTGCGCGCCGAACCGCTCGGACCGGCTTGTGCGGCTGGGTGCCAGGGCGGCCGCGCCGGCGAGCAGCATACGCAGCACCAGGTCCCCGGCGGCGTGGTGCGGCTCTTCCTCCTCGTGCGGCGCGCCGTCCTCGCCGATCACGATGTCGGTGTAGTCGAACGGCGAGCTCGCCGCCTGGGTCAGGTCGAGGCGGTAGGCGTCGTCGGCGACCGCGACCCCCGACTCCATCTCCTCGAACGACGGGGCTGCGAGCTTCTCCTCGTCGCTGAGGTCGAAGTAGTCCGCCGACGCGAAGAACTCGCGGACCGGTGCGACGTCCTGCTGCCGGGTGCCGAGATGCACACTGGTGATGGCGAAGCGCCGGTCCCCACTGGGCGAACCCGCGCCCACGCGGTCCAGGTCGCGATCCAGGTTCAACGGAACGCTGCCCTGGGTCACCTGCAGGCCACCGAGGGGGTGGATGAGGATCCGGTCGGCGCCGGGCCGGTCGGGGCGCGTGGTCACCAGCCGCAGGGCGTCGGGCGGTTCGAGCGACGTCCACTGCCGGGGGTCCGCGAGCTGGTCGATGAGCAGGCCCAGGACGTCGATGACGGGCAGGTTGCGGGTCGTCGAGCCGGGCACCAAGGTCTTGTCGAAGCCCACCGAGAAGTCGCACCACAGGATCTCGAAGGACGCCTTGCCTGCGGCCCGCAGCGGGATCGTCCCCTCCAGCGCCCCGGAGACGCTGACCTTGAACAGGTTGCGCGAGCCGCGCTTGAGCTGCAGGCTGGCCCGGAACTCCGCCAGGAAGTGGAAGAACAACGGCTCGATGAGCACGTCGAAGCCGATGTTGCCGTCGATGCTGAAGCCGCACGCGGAGGCGTACAACGTCGCGCTGGCGCCGATCTGGATGGTGTTGGCGGTGATCGCAAGGTAGGCCTCGCACACCAGCTTCGGGTTGTCGCCGGCGGTGAGGGCCAGCGTGATCCGGCGCAGCGCGGGGAAGCCGTCGGGGGGCCGGAACGCCGGGTGGAAGCCGCCCACGGCCAGCGCGAAGCCACCCTGGCCAGGCGTGCGCCGGAACGCAGCCGCCCCCGTGAGGGCGAACCGACCGCACAGCTTGGAGTCGACGAGCACGGCATCCAGAGCTGCCACTCCCTCGCTGGGGTCGAAGATGCCCACGGCGTCGAGGTTCAGCCGGATCAACGGAGCCGCCTCGTCGGGCAGCAGCGAGCTGACCCGGCCGAGCACGATGAGCCGGTTCGACACGCTGTCGCCCCACTGCAGCACCAGGGCCAGGTCCAGCCGGACCAGCCGGTCGCTGCCGAAGGCGAGTCGCACCAGGATTCCGAAGAGGTAGCTGTCGGCGCGGAACGGGAAGAACGTCTCGAGGCTGCGCAGGATATCGGTGGAGTGGTGGACCGGGTCTGCGGGGAACAGCACGTTGCGCAGCTGCCCGGTCGGCAGCGCGGCGCGGACCGCGTCCTCGTCGAAGGTGCGGTCGATGGCGACGAGCAGCCCGAAGCCGTCGATGACGAGCGGGCCCAGGCGCCAGCCCAGGTCCTCCAGGGTGGCGATCACGATGAAGGAGCTGCCTTCGGAGCCGTCCGGGTTGCGCGTGGAGACCAGGCCGATGGCCTTCAGGGTCCCCAGGCCGCGGAACCGCACACCGAGAGCGCCGTAGTAGAGGCCTCGCGGCGGGTCGTGGAACAGCACGCCGCCGCCGCTCACGGGACCGGTGTCGATCTGGATGGCGATGCCGAGAGGCGGGTTGATGGCGAAACGTGCGTCGACGAAGCGCAGGTTCTTGTCGGTGGCCGCGTCGGAGAAGTCGAGTACGGCGCCGACGCCCACCTGGTCCAGCCGGAAGTACACCGGGCCGAGCTGCGCGCTGAAGGAGACGTCGGCGGCTGCGGCGTAGACGCTGTCCCCGCCGGGGTTCTCGTCGTTGCCGCGGGCGAGGGTGAAGGCCAGCTCGTGCAGTGTGAGGACGCTGATCCGCTTGCCCAGCGGCAGCGTCGCCTTGATGAAGGGGGCGTCGAAGCCGCCTCCGCCCGGGAGCGGGGAGTTCTGGACGCCGGGGCCGGGCGTTCCCGGAGACGGAAGGACCGAGCCCTCAAGGATGAGACCGTGCTGGCTGCTGTAGCCGAACGTCACGGTGAAGGGCAGCCGCACCGGGTCCGCGGGCAGCAGGTGCTTGATGAACCCGTCGAACTGCGTGCGATCCAGCACGAAGACGGCGTTGGCGAGCGTGACCCGCCCACTCACCTCCGGGACCTGGAGGTCGTACCTGAACACGACCTGGCCGATGTCGAGGCGGATCCCGCACGGACCGGTCAGGGAGAACGACAGCGCTGTGGTGTCGTCGGGCCGCGAGGAGAGGGCGACGACCTGGCCGGCATCGGTGGCTCCGGCCGCCACGTCGTTGAGGCCGGCGCCGAGAATCGCCGCGATGCCGGCGTCGGAGTGCAGCCGCCCAGAGAGGATCCACTTCTCGCCGATGTTCTCGTCGATCGTCAGGCTGCCGCCCAACGCGAGGAAGATGCCGCGGCCACCCTCGCCCTTGGGCACGTACATCACGGTCGCCAGCAGCCGCTCGGTGTCCCTCAG
>CAYYCE010000002.1:2745-5267 GCA_964469635.1 uncultured Kineosporiaceae bacterium | reverse complement strand
GTCCTTTGGCGGGTGGACGAACGAGAACGACACCATGTGCGAGGAGATCAGGTCGGCGTCGGTAGGGTCCTCGCCGGAGTCGATACTGAGGGCCGGCGAGTCCCAACCGGTGTAGGTGTCGTCGATGAAGTCCAGGCCCTCGCCGTCGTCCTTGGCGAGGATGTCCCAGACGCCGAAGACCGCGGTCGCCAGTCGGAACAGCCCGTCCACGCTGGCATCGACGACGCGGTCCTCCCACTTCTCCCCGAGGTCGAGGGAGGCGAAGGTCTTCCCCGGCTGGAGCAGGAAGCCCAGCAGTGCGGTGATGCCACCGACGACGCGACCGTACTTCGCGTCGGCCGGCCCATAGGTGGAGCCGGTGTCCAAGGCCGTGCCGGCGGCCTCGAAGAGTAGGAACCACCGTGGGGCGCGATAGCGGAACCAGGCGCCGCCGGCCAGCTCCAGCAGTCCGATCCCCAGGTCCTCGAGAATCTCGGCCGCCGCATCGTCGCCGTCGTCGAGCTCGAAGGCGTCCGCCCAGACCTCGATGTTGCCGATGATCACGTCGAGGATGGCGGCCGCGTCCTTGACCACCTGCACGGTCGCCTCGATGCTGGGGTCCGCCGCGTCGCGGTAGCTGCGGATGGCCTCCAGGCTGCTCGCCGGGATCTGATTGACGGTGGTGGCCTTCGCGGGGTCACCGCCGAGGTCGCTGATGATGGCCGCGCGGGTGAGGTTGTGGCCGAGCAGGTCGGCGGTGAACTCGAAGAAGTCGACCACGTGGTCCACGAGGCTCTGGAAGGTCGTCCGCGCGCTCATCAGTCGTCGTCCTTGGGCGGCGGGCCGGCCAGGACCCGCGTACGCAGCTCCGTCGGCGGATCCTCGACGACCGGTCCCAACGATGCGCGTTGCACGAGATACGGCTCGGGGACGGGGCGCGCTGCGGGGTTGGGATCCTCGGGGTCCTTGAACGCGGTGTAGACCTCGTGGACGACGGTGAGCGAGCCGTCGTCCTCACGCTCGAACCGCGCCACCCCGAAGTTGCTCCGGAACAAGATCTGCCGCGCGTTGCGCAGCCGCCCGAGGGAGCTTTGGTGACGCGCCGCGATCTTCTGGTACGCCTGCACCTTCGTGTCGTCGGAGGCCAACAGGTTGTGGATCTCGGTGTCGTCGAGGACCCTCGGGCGGATGGGCTCGGGCCGCTTCTCGTCAGGGCGCAGGTCGAGCAGGGGCAGGATCCTCCAGCGCCAGTCCGGCGGTCGCTGCGGGTTGAGCCGGCTGGTCGTGGTTGGGTCCTGGTCCGAACCGTCCTCCGGTGGCGGGTCGTTGGGCCAGCCCCACGTCGGGATCATCACGGGCTCGCGGCGCAGCCGCTTACGGGTGGACAGCGAGATTGCCAGCGGGCTCTCGCCCTCCGGCAGCAGCACGAGGTCACTCTCGGTTCGGAGCCAGCCGATCCGCTCGGTCCCTAGTCCCGCCCGGATGAGCTGCTGGGCGAAGCCCGCCGCGCGGTCCAGGGCATGGATCTTGGCTGGCATCACGTTCTTGAAGCCGGAGGAGGTGAGCTGCACGATCCGCGAGGGCGTGGAGTCCTCCCTGCGCCAGTAGCTCATCGCCGTGCCGGTCGAGTTGTGCACGTCTCCGGACAGCAGCACCACCTGGCGGAAGTCGGCCAACTTGCGCAGCAGGTGCTCGAACGTCACGGCGTCCATCGCCCAGGCCTCGATCGCGTCCGGGTTCGTGCCGGTCATCCCGCGCATTCCGGTGGGCCTCGTGGGGTCCAAGGGCTTCCCACTTGCTGCGTCCTTTACGTCGAAGATCCGGTACAGGTTGGGGGCGACGAGATCGTCGAGCACCGGCGGGCCGACCACCTGCAACGGGGCGATGACGACCAGCACCTCGACGCCCTCGGGAAGGGGCAGCCGCGGCACCTGCTCCTCCAGGGCTTCCGCGCTGACATTGCCGGGGGGACCGACATCGCTGACGTAGCTGCGCCGCGTGCGGTTGTCGAGTGCGATGGCTCGATGCCGCGGGCCGTCGACGGTGAAGTGCCACGTCAGGGGTGGGTTCACGCCGTCGTACTGGCCCGCCTCGTTGAGCTCGTTGCGCAGGTCGTGGCCGAACAGCACGGCGAGCCGGTCGCAGGACGGTTGGTCGGGGCCATCCTCTCCGTCCGGGAACAGCCGGGTGGCGAGAGTGAGCAGCTCGGCGCGCAGGCCGGAGTCGTACTTCACGGGGTCGTTGCCCCAGTCCTGGAACAAAGCGTAAGTGAGCATCGCGTTGCGCAGGATGGTCTGTCCCAGGTGCGTGTCCAGGACCCGGGTCCGCCACATCGGGTTGAGGAAGAAGTCGTCGGTGACGTCGTGGTCGTCCAGGACCATGTACGTCGGGACATTGGCAAGCACCCGGCGTACGCGGGCGAGGCCGGCGTGACCCTCTGCCTCGAGACGCACGGCAACTGCCGGGCGTTCGACGTGGGCGAGATCCTCTTCCAGGCGGGGTACCCGCCCGCGCTGGCGATCAACTGGCACCTCTTCCATTGC
>CAYYCE010000002.1:0-2735 GCA_964469635.1 uncultured Kineosporiaceae bacterium | reverse complement strand
GCCGGCGACGAACTCCCGGTGGACGCCGAGCGCCCGGCGCAGGCGACTCTGGCGCTTGCGCTCGTCGGCGTCCTTCTCGTCCTGCGTCTTCGGCTTCCTCTCGTCCTCGGTCTCGGGCAGGCGATAGAGGTGGAGGGGGACCCGCTCGGCCGCCTCGAGCGGAGGAAGCTCGATGGTCATCGAGGACCGCACCTCCGACGTCCAGCGCAACGGGACGTCGGCCGGCTGCAGCCGGGTGAGGGGCACCTCCTCCGGCCAGACGGCGTTGCTCCACACCGAGATGTACATCGCGGCGAACTCGCCGATCGAGATCAGATGGCTGGCACCGTCGGTGCTCGTGAACTTCGCGGAGCGCTGCGTGAGGTCCTTGCGCCGGCCCTCCGGGAAGTGCGCGCGGTCCGCCGGCAGCCGCGACTGTGCGGGAACCGGCTGGCCGTCGATGTCCTCGTCGGTGCCCTGGTAGCCGTTGCGTGGGATCTCCGGGAGGGTCGTCACGCCCGCCTTGAGGTCGACGGTGCGGCCGGTGTCGATCTGTTCCAGGGGCAGGTGCGGGGCTGCGGCGGCGTGCCCGATCAGCTGTTGGCCGAGCTCCATGACCAGGAGCATGTGGAGCTCGTGGACGTCGTCTGCGTAGATCTGGTCGCCACCCAGGAACAGCTGGTGGGGGCGTGCACGCGGGTCCTTGTAGCGGCGCTGGTCCAGTAGAAGGTCGTCGATCCAGACCAGGGCGTCGGGGTTGTTGTGCGCGGGCCGACGACAGGACCCGTAGAGAAGGTGCAGGTCGGTGAGCTCCGAAGGCGGCGGGGCGAAGCTCGGGAGCAAGTCCGGCTCGTAGCCGAGGGCGACGTGCTCGATGTGGTCTGCGGCGTCGTTCGCGCTGACCGACTCCAGCATGTTCAGCGTCTTCAACGTCAGCGCCGTCGTGGTGTCTTCCTCGGTGATCTCGACGTCGTAGCAGTACGTCGTGTCCGGTTGGAACGACTTGCCGGAGGCCGGTGGAATGCGAGCCGAGACGAGCGCAAGATGAAGCTCGGCACCGACCCGCCAGGTCTGCTCGGCTGCCGACTCGACGAAGGTTGAGACGGCCTCGCCGGCCTGCCGAGAGGTGAGCTGGCCTTCCCAGACCCTGAGGGTGACGGTTGCCGGCCGGCTCAGTGCCAGCCACACTGCGGCCATCGTCTGGTCGACCCGACGAAGGATCGGCCCAGCAAGAAGTACGGGCAGTTCCACTGCGCCCTCCTCACTGGCCCACGCGACCGAGGTCCCCTCCCACACTAGGTATCCACCGAGGCAACGGTAAAGGTCCCGGTTGGCCACTGACTGTGTATCCAGCGGCTGCGTGGGACAGTGCCCGTATCATTCAGGACCACCACACCGACAGCCGAGGATTCTGCGGCACCACCGCCTGCCGATACTTGCCGCCACAGCACGGACAGTGCGCGCCCCTACAGGGCGGTAGGCAGCGGCCCTTGAAGCGGCTCGACGTGGGTGGCAGTCTCGAGAGAACTCACAGGCCAGGGTGGTCTAGCGACAGCTGCGAGGATGTCCTGAGGTGATATTGATGCGGTACTGCGCGTTTGAGCCGGGCGATTTTCCCGAGTCACAGTTCGACTACATGCCACCGGCTGGGTACGTCCATCGGGTGAAGCCATGGCACACGGACGAGGGTCAGATGCTTCACGCCATTGGCGAACCAGGTGCGCCCGCTGGGCCGGTGATCGAAGTCCCAGCCGCCATCATCGCGCACCTCGAGAACGTGGGTGAGGCTGAGGGTGAAGCCGGCACCCTTGCGGGTGCGTGACGATGTCATCTTCACCGGAGGCTCCTGAACCGGGGGCTGCTGAATCGGATGCCAGCGCGTGGGAGCCCGAACCCGACCTACCAGGGGGCGATCGGGACGCTCAGCATTGGCCGCGACCGGCCCACAACAACACGGCCCAGCTGGACGCGAAGTACGACGCGCAGCTCGATGTCCGTAAGAAGCGCGTCGACGCCGAGATCGAGCGAACGAAGCTGGAGCGCTCGGCCGAGATCGACATTCTCCAAGGCTTCGCCGAGACCTACCGCGACATTGCGAAGGGAGCGATCCAAAGAGCCAGGGACGGCGCCGATGCCGTCATGAAGGCGTCCGCCGCGGTCGCCACGGTGTACACCGGCGTGCTCGGCTTCGTGTTCGCCGCGGACGGCAAGCCGTTGCCCACCCGAGGCATCGTTGCGCCCCTCTTCCTGGGGGCGGCCGTCGTCCTTGCTACCGCCTATCTCGCCTTCCTGCGCGCCGACAGTGGGACCGTCGACAAGCCCGGGGCGCGCGCCCTGGAACAGAAGGTCGTCCTGTGGGGCAACGCGCTCGCGCAGATCGCTCGATCGATTGCCTATCGCCGCGCCTTCACGATGCGCGCTGCGGTGCTAGCCCTCGGTGTCGGCCTCGCCTGCCTCCCGCTGCCCTTCATCCAGGTGGGCTCCCCCGGGACCCAGGATGACGGACCCGTCGCATTCTGGAGCGTTCTGATTGGGGCCGTCATCACCATTGGAGGGGCGGATATCTCGGATCCACCCTCGCGGCTTCGGCGGTTGTGGAAGCGAGGGTTCGGCTGGACGTCACGGCTGTTCCGACGCGGCAGTTGAAGATCGCCGCGACGGATGAGGTCCTGCCCAGCTTCGACCGAGGGCGACGACCAGACACCAGCCACTCTCAACCATGCGGTTGCAGGCGCGGTCGGGCCCTCTCCGGGTGC
>CAYYCE010000001.1:27905-33563 GCA_964469635.1 uncultured Kineosporiaceae bacterium | reverse complement strand
GGCGACGCAGCACATAGAGACCGTGGCTGTTTGATTTCACCATCTTCGCCATCTTCACCGCGGATCATCTGTTCCTGGCTCGATCGACGCCACCCACGCACCGTCGATCCTGCCCCCATTGTGTCGAGGAGACCACCGTGCCCACCCAACTGCCGGCCCATCTGCCCCACCAGCCCCTCGATGCCCTGGGCGGGCCCGATCAGGAGTGGCTGTTCGGTGAGATCACCCGCCTCCTGGACGGCGCCTCCTCCTCCCGGGTCGCAGCCGGCGGATTCGGCTGGCTGGACGGCGACGGCCGGCTGGATCCGGCCCGCGGCCGACCGTTGTGGATCACCACGAGGATGACCCACTGCTTCGCGCTCGGCCGACTGCTGGGCCGCGAACAGGACGGCCCCCTGGCCGACCACGGCGTGGCCGCACTCGGCGGGCTCTACCGGGACACCGAGTTCGGCGGATGGCACACCGATCCCGACCACCCCGGGGACCGCGACGACACCGGGTTGAAGGGGGCCTACGGGCACGCCTTCGTGATCCTGGCCGCCTCCAGCGCCACCGCCGCCGACCGGCCCGGGGGGCGCGAACTGCTCGCCGATGCCCTGGCCGTCTCCGAGCGGTACTTCTGGGACGACAGGGCCGGGGCGGTGGCCGAGGAGTGGGACCGGGGGTTCGCCGTCCTCGACCCCTACCGCGGCGCCAACGCCAACATGCACACCGTCGAGGCCTACCTGGCGGCCGCCGACGCCACCGGGGATCGGACGTGGCGCGACCGGGCGCTGCGGATCGCCTCACGGATCATCGGTTCGGGCGCCCACGGGCACGAGTGGCGGGTGCCGGAGCACTTCGACGCCGACTGGACCGAGCAGCCGGACTACAACCGGGACGCACCCGCCCACCCGTTCCGCCCCTATGGGGCGACCCCGGGCCACGGCCTGGAGTGGGGCCGGCTGCTGCTGCACCTGGAGGCGAGCCTGGCCGCCGACGGCCTGCTCGACGCGCCAGAAGCCGGCGCCGGGGCGCACTCCTGGCTGCGGCGGGCGGCGATCGGCCTGTTCGACCGGGCGCTGACCGACGGCTGGGACGACGAGCACGGCGGCATCTGCTACACCACCGACTGGGACGGCACGCCCGTGGTCGCCCAGCACTTCCACTGGGTGACCTGCGAGGCGATCGCCACGGCGGCGCTGCTGCACCGCGTCACCGGCGAGGAGCGGTTCGCCGAGTGGTACCGGCGGATGTGGGACTACGCCCGGGAGCATTTCCTGGACGGACGGCCGGGCTGGCAGATGGAGGTCGACCCGGACGGCGCGCCGTCCTCGGTCACCTGGAACGGCCGCCCGGACACCTATCACGCGCTGCAGGTGTGCCTGGTCCCGATGCTGCCGCTGACCCCGGCCTTCGCCTCCGCCCTGGCCGGCTGAGGAACACGTCGTCGCCCGGCGTCAGCGGGCGAGCGGGCGGAATGCCTCCCCGACGAGACGGTCCTCGACCCGTCGCCGGCCACCGGCCGGGTCCAGCAGCCAGGCCGAGCCGTGCCCCCTGACCACCCACGACCCGTCGACCGCGTCGTCCAACCCGGTGGCCAGTGCCGTGTCCTCGTCGATGCCGACCAACCGCAGGCCGGGCGCCGCATCCGCCAGCCGGGTGGCCACCAGGGTGGGGAACCGTCGGTCGAAGGCGTCGAAGTGGGGGATCACCTCGATCCCGGGCACCACGCCCAGGCCCGGGATCGGCGGGGCGGTCAGGTCACGGATCCGCGGCACCCGGCCACTGAGCGCCATCGCGCCCGCACTGCACCCTGCCAGGGCCGCCCCGCCGTGCCAGGCCGCCAGGACGGCCCGCCACACCGCGGTGTCCCGCAGCGTCTCGGTGAGGAATCCAGGGTTTCCGCCGGAGAGGTAGATCAGCGCGGCGCCGTCCACCAACGCGGCCAGGCCGGCATCGTCCGCGCTGTCCCGGTCCACGACGGGGACGACGACCTGCCGGGCGTCCACCCGGTCCGCGGCCCGCAGCCCCAAGGCGTGCCACCGGGCCAGGGACGAAGCCCCCTCCGGCGCGGCCGCGGTCGCCAGTTGCACGAAGCGGCGCGACCCGACGGACCGGGACCCGGCCTCGAGCAGCGCCCGCTCCACGTCGTCCATGACCGGCAGGTACTCTCCCGAGCCCACCAGGGCCAGGGGACCGGGAGGACTCATCCCGGCAGGGTAGGCGTCAGGACGCCCAGGTGGGACGCAGCGGGAAGTCGGCCCGACCGTCCTCGTGCGGCCGCACCGCCAGTACCTGGTGCAACTGGATCTGGTTGGTCTCGAAGCCAAGCCGCGACCCGGCCATGTACAGGCCCCAGACCTTGGCCGTGGCCAAGCCGACCTCGGTGACGCAGGCGTCCCAGTTGTCGACCAGGTTCTGGCACCAGGCGCCGCAGGTCATGGCGTAGTGCTCGCGCAGGTTCTCCTCGTGGCGCACCTCGAGGCCGACGTTCTGCATCTCCGTGATGATCCGCCCCGACCCCGTCAGCTCACCGTCGGGGAAGACGTACCGATCGATGAAGCCGCCCTTGACGCGGGGGGTGTGGGTGTTCTCCGGCCGGGTGATGCTGTGGTTGAGCAACCGGCCTCCGGGACGGAGTCTCTGCTGCAGGAAGCGGAAGTAGGCCGGATAGTTGCCCACCCCGATGTGCTCGGTCAGCCCGATCGAGCTCACCGCGTCGAAGCCGGTCTCCCGGACGTCGCGGTAGTCGCCGTGCCGCACCTCGGCCAGATGGTCCAGGCCCTCGCGCCGGATCGCCTCCTGCGCCCAGGCCGCCTGCTCCTGCGACAGGGTCACGCCGACGATCGAGACGCCGTGGTGCCGGGCCGCGTGCCTCACCATGCCGCCCCAGCCGCACCCGACGTCCAGGACCCGCATCCCCGGCTTCAGGTCGAGTTTGCGGGCGACCAGGTCGTACTTGTGCGCCTGGGCCTGTTCGAGGGTGGCGTCCTCGGTCGGATAGCAGGCGCAGGTGTAGGTCATCGACGGGCCGAGCACCATCTCGTAGAAGGCGTTCGAGACGTCATAGTGGTGGTGGATCGCCGCCGCGTCGCGGCCGCGCGAATGCAGCAGCCCGTGCAGCGAACGCCGCCAGTCCGGCACCGCCTCCTGCGGCGGCGGTGCCGGCGGTGGCAGGAGCCGGGACACGCCGAGCGCCTTCGCCACCCGGGCCAGGGTGATCGGATCCGGCCGGCGCCAGCGCAGCCCGCCGGACATCACGGCGAGGATCGGGTAGGGGTCTCCGGGGTGTACCCCGGAGACCTCCAGGTCGCCGGCGATGTAGGCGCGGGCCATGCCGAGCGATCCGGGGGCGGTGGCCAGGTAGGCGGCCCCCCGGGGGGTGTTCACGTGGAGCCCGAACTCGGCGTCGTCCGAGCCGGTGGCGCTGCCGTCGTAGGCCGTGAACCGGATGCCCAGCGGGCCGTCGGCCAGCAGCTCGACGGCGTGGGCCAAGGACTTCACGGGTGCCCCGGGGCCGGTGCGCCAGGAGCTGATCGAGGTTGACATGGCCACTCCCCTCAGTCACCACGCAGGGGTGTCGTTCGTTGGTCTTGCGCCCGCCACGACGAGGGCGACGCCACTCTACGTCGCAGGTCATGGGCTTGCCAGCAGGAACCCGGCACCGATTTGTCCGAAGCCGTCACTCACCGTGCCCACCTGCGCACCACTCCACCTCACGTCCAGGGGAACCGCTCGCACCGCAACCACGGCACACCGGGCGCGGCGGGGTACCCGCAAACGACTGAATGTCACAGAATGGCACCCGCGACCACCTTTCTGGAGTGGACGCATAACCGAGGGGAGGCATCGTGCTCCATCTGAGTGTCGTCACAGCGCTCGTCGTGACCCTGCGCGACCATCTGGGCGAGCTCCGGCGCGACGGGGGTTCCGTCAGCGTGGAGCAGGTCATCATCACCGCCGGTCTGGTCACGATCACCGTGGCCGCGATCGCGGCGCTCAGCGCGGGCATCGCCAAGTACGCGGGGCGGATCTGACCTGCCGTGTCACCCAGGGTCGATGCGGCGCAGCCCCTGAGTGATCCCTGTCACAACGACCGTCATCGCCGTGGTCGGCGGCGTCCCTCGACCTGCCCGAGTCCTGCTCCGGCCCGGGAGCGGGGCTCGGCCTCGGTCGAACTGGTCGTTCTCTTTCCCACCCTGCTCGCCCTGATCTTCATCGTGGTCCAGGCCGGACTGCACTACTACGCGCGCAGCGTCGCCCTGGCCGCCGCCCAGGAGGGTGCCCGGGCGGCCGCCGTCCAGGGCGCCACGGCCGCGGCCGGCTCGCAGGCGGCCTCGGCCTTCGTCGACACGGCGGGAGCCGAACTGCTCGTGGGCCCGCAGGTGATCGCCAGCCGAACGGCGCAGACGGCCACGGTGGTCGTCACCGGCACCTCCATCAGTCTCGTCCCGGGCTACGACGGCTTCCCCATCCGCCAGCAGGCGTCGGTCCCCGTCGAGGAGGTGAGCTGAGTCGATGTTCGGACGGCGAGGGCGCCGCGGGCCGCACGACGGCGGTTCCGCCTCGGTCGAGTTGGTGATCCTGGCACCCGGCCTGCTGATGTTCCTGCTGCTGGCGATCTACGCCGGGCGGGTCGCGATGGCCCGGCAGTCGGTGCACGCCGCCGCCGCGGATGCCGCGCGGTCGGCGTCCCTCGCCCGCACGGAGGCGGTGGCGTCCGGGCGGGCCACCTCCGCCGCCGAGGCGACCCTGGCGGCCGAGGGGCTGCGCTGCGCGGCCACCCGGGTCGAGCTCGACACCTCTGCGTTCCGCACCACCGTTGGCACCGCGGCCATGGTGTCGGCCACCGTCCGATGCACCGTGGACCTCACCGACCTGGTGGTGCCCGGGGTGCCCGGCCGCCGTGAATTGACGGCCACGGTGACCAGCCCGCTCGACACCTATCGGGAGCGGTGAGGCCATGTCCCGCTTCGCGCCGGTCCTGGTGACCGTCTGCTCGCCCCGACCGTCCCACCGGCGGGCCGAGCACGGGTCGGTCAGCGTGTTCGCCGTGGTCGCAGCCACGATCCTGGTGATGTTCGTCGGCGTCGCCGTCGATCTAGGGGCCAAGGTCCATACCCTGCAACTCGCCCAGGACGCGGCGCGGCAGGCCGCCCGGGCCGCGGGCGAGGCGGCGCACGCGCCGTCCGCGGTTCGGGGTGATCCCGCCGTGGTCGATCCGGGGCGCGCCGTCCAGGCGGGGCAGGCCTACCTGGAGGCCGTCGGCATCGACGGCTCGGTGACCGTCGCCGGCGATCTGGTCACGGTCCGGACCACGGCGACCTATGTCCCTGTCATCCTCGCGATCGCCGGAATCGGCCCCCAGACGGTGACGGGTTCCTCGACCGCCCGATTGGAGCGAACCGTGCAGGGAGTGCGGCAATGACGAGTCGATGGCGAGCAGTGGCGGCCCTGTTGGCACTCGTGGCGATCGTCGCCGGACTGCCCATGGTGTTGCTCGGCATCGGGGCGACTCCGGTGCCGGAGGTGCTCGCCTCGTGGTCCAGGTTGCGGTTGGCGCTGAGCGCTCCGGATGACGGCACGATGCTGCTGGCGCTGATGCGCGTGGTCGCCTGGCTGGCCTGGTCCATGCTGACCCTGTGCGTCTCCAAGAACATGCTGCAGCTGTACATC
>CAYYCE010000001.1:23499-27895 GCA_964469635.1 uncultured Kineosporiaceae bacterium | reverse complement strand
GTTGGTGGTCGTCGAGATCGCCTCGCGCCTCCGGGGGATCCCCGCCCCGCACCTGCCGGCCCTCTCGGCGCCGCAGGGTCTGGTGCGCACCCTGGTCTCCACAGCGGCCGCGCTGTTCCTGCTCGCCCAACCCGCCAGGGCGGCCATCCTCGAGGAGGTCCACCGCCCGGGCGTGGTCGCCGTCGCGCAGACCGAGATGCCGGCCACCACAACGGCGGATCGCTCCGCCCTCAGCAGCGCGACGACCAACGCGAACGTGACGGGCGGTCGGGCGGGCGTGGCGGGTGTGGCGGGCGGGGCCGCGATGACCGCCGTCGCCGGGCCGCCGCCGGTGACCGGCGGGCGCTCGGGGACGCCGCCGGTCGGCTCCGGCGCGAGTCGGGTGCCGGCGAGCACGGTCGACCATGTGGTGCGCCCCGGTGAGACCCTCTGGACGATCGCCGAGCGCTATCTGGGGGACGGCACCCGGTTCCAAGAGATCGCCGTCCTGAACTACGGCCGCCGTCAGGCCGACGGCGAAGCGCTCACCGACTCGCATTGGATCACCCCGGGGTGGCACCTCGCGGTCCCGACCGACCCTGCCGAAACCCCCGGTCCCCGGGGAGTCCACGAGATCACCGTGCAACCGGGGCAGACCCTGTGGGAGATCGCAGAATCCGTCACGGGCGACGGCGCCGACTGGCCCGAGATCTACGAGGCCTCCCGCGACCGGATCCAGCCGGACGGCGCCCGGTTGACCGATCCGGACCGGCTCCGCGCCGGGTGGACGCTGGCCGTTCCCCAGACCCCCACGCCCAAGGCGTCGACGCCCACGGAGCCGACCCCGGCCGAATCCGCCCCCGTCGAATCGGCCACGGCCGAGCCCTCCCCGGTCGAGCCCTCCCCGGTCGAGCCCTCCCCGGTCGAGCCCTCCCCGGTCGAATCGGCCCCGGTCGAATCGGCCCCGGTCGAATCGGCCCCGGTCACCGCATCCGCGCCACCGGCCGAGACGGTGGACGACCTCGACGACGCGGCGCCGTGGGCCGTCCGCACGACCGGTGGGGTGGGTGCGCTGCTGGCCGCCGGCGTCGTCACCACGCTGGGCGCCCGCCGCAGGACCCAGACGCTTCGGCGGCGGCCCGGGCAGTCCGCCCCGCCCCCGCTGACCCCCCGGCTGACGACCACGGAACAACGGCTGCGTGCGGTCGCCGATCCACTGGCCACCCACACGATCGACCTCGTGCTGCGGACCCTCGCCCGGCACTGCGCCGGCGTCGGCCTCGCGCTGCCGACGGTGCGCGCCCTCCGGTTCGACCGCAGCCGGGTGGAGCTCTACCTCGCCACGCCGGCCGCCCTCCCTGCGCCGTGGACCACCCCCGCGCAATCGATCGAGGCCACGCTCTGGCGGCTCGAACCCGACGAGGCCCCCATCCTCGACGAGGAGGAACTGGCCGCGATCCCCGCCCCCTACCCGTCCCTGGTCACGTTGGGACACGATGCGCACGACGCCCACGTGATGGTCGATCTGGAGTATCTGGGTCACCTGGCGATCACCGGACCGGTCGAGCGCACCAGGGCCGTCGTGGCCGCGATGGTGCTCGAGCTGGCCACCTCCACCTGGTCGGACGACGTGCAACTCACCGTGGTCGGGGACTACGCCGCCGTCGAGGACGTGATCGCGACGGGACGCATCCGGTACCAGCCGACCCTGGGTCGCGCCATCGAGGACCTGATCGCCCGGTCCGTCGCCGATCGGGCGGCCCTGACTGACGCCGGCGCCGCGGACCTCGGCTCGGCCCGCGTCACCGGCGTGGCACCGCAGACCTGGACGCCGGAGATCCTGCTCGTGACCACAGCCCTGACGGCGACCCAACGGGAGGTGCTGCGGGAGGCGGTGGTGGCCCGCCCGCATACCGCCCACGCCGTCGTGACCGTCGGTTCGGATCCGGGCAACTGGACCCTGGAGGTCCCGGACGGCACCGGGCCGGCCCTGCTCGCCCCCATCGGCATGGTGATCCACCCCCAGGAGTTGGACGACGAGACCCGTGGCGACATCGTCCAGTTGATCGCCGGAGCCGATCCGCAGCAGGCGGAGACGCCCGACGGCACCGCCCCGGCGCCCCCGTCGCTGCGCGAGCCCGCCCCGACCGCGCTGCTGGCCGTCACCCCGGCCGGTCCCGAACCCGCTGCCCCGCAGCCGGATCCACCCACCACCGATCCGGTGATCGGCCTCCTCGGCCCGGTGATCGTGACCGGCGCGCGGGGATCCGTCGAGCCGTCGAAGAAGAGCCGGTTGACCGAATTGCTCGCCTACCTCGCGCTGCACCCGGGAACGGGTCACCGACAGATCGACGAGGCGCTGTGGCCGGGACGACGCCACGAGGACAATCTGAACACCCGGAACACCGCCACCTCCAAAGCGCGGTCGTGGCTGGGACGGTCCGAGACCGGCGAGGAGTACCTGCCACGTCACTCCGCCGGGAACGGGTATCGGCTGGCGCCGTCGGTGGGGACGGACTGGCGGCACTGGCTCGATCTGGTCGGCGACGGGGCGCTCACCGCTGCGACCGAGGACCTGGAGCGGGCGCTGGCCCTGGTGCGCGGACGTCCCTTCGACGGCGTGCACCCCAAGCGGTACGCCTGGGCGGACACGCTGCGGCAGCGGATGACCCATCAGATCGTCGACGTCTCCTACGAGGTGGCCCGGCGCCGGTTGACCGACGGTCATTGGCAGAGCGCGGAACGGGCGCTGGCCGTCGGTCTGATGGTGGAACCGGCCTGGGAACCGCTCTGGCGGCTGCGCATCATGGCGGCCTACGAGGCACGCAATCCGGTGGCGGTGGACGAAGCCATCGCCCGGCTGCTGGCGATCACCGACGCCCTGGGCGGTGACCTCGAGCCCACGACGCTGGAGTTGCTGGACGCCGTCAGGAGACGTTGACGCTGCCCGCTCGACGCGGCTCGCTGCCGGCCGGGATCGTGGGCGATCACGCCGGCGACAGCTCGCCTCCCGCGAAGCCGATTCGACCGGTGACCGCGGTGGCGGACAGGTCCAGCATGACGTCACCCGCCGGGCTGCTCGCACCGTCGACCGACCGCACCGTGATCCGGACCACCGTGGGACACGACGCCGCGTCGCATCCGGGCAGCTCGAAGGTCAGCGTGCCGGAGGGGAGCGCCATGGTCAGCCGGGCGCCGGTGTCGGTGTCGCCGGACCCCGTGTCGGAAGGGCCGGTCGTCCCGACCAGCAGGGTGACGAGGAACGATCCGGCCCCGTGGCGCACCGGGATGCGCAGGCCGGCGGGGGCACCGCGGAAGTCATGGGGGGCCGTCAGCCAGGAGCCACTCGATCCCGACCCGGTCGGCCCGCCCTGCCACGTCACCGCGAAGGGACCGGGCTCGACCCTGGACCCGCTGCCCATGGGCTGCACCGGACCGATCGGCCATCCCGTCTGATCGCCGTGCGGCGGAGACTGCTCGACGGTCTCGGGCGCCGCCACCCAATACCCGGCGTCGGCGCCCAGAACGTGACGGGAGCCGTCGGCCTGGGGCGTCACCCCGACCTCGATCAGGCGGTCTCCGACCGTTCTGCGATAGGTGATCGATCGTGCGGTGATCGATGGGGAATCGCTCGTCGGATCGGCGGAGACCGACGTGGACGGCGAGGTGCCCGCGATGCCGGCGCGGCTGGCGGCGCCGGGGGCGGGGACCTGGTCGTCGTGCTGCGCAAGCCCCACGGCCAGGGCCAGGATGACGAGAGCCGCGACGGCTCCGGCCACCAGCAACGGCCGACGGATGCGGAGGGCATCACCGGGCCGTGCCTCGGTCGACCGGTCCCGACCGGCCGGGCGCTCCCGTGCCTCCCGCGGCCCGGGCCGCCGGCCGGACGGCGACGTCGTCGGACCGACCAGGCGGGCGATGCGCTCGGCGGCCGGGTCGAGCGACTCGGCCCCCCGGTGAAGCTCGACCGCTCGGCG
The DNA here is from genome assembly GCA_964469635.1 of uncultured Kineosporiaceae bacterium. Lineage (GTDB taxonomy): Bacteria > Actinomycetota > Actinomycetes > Actinomycetales > Kineosporiaceae > JADJPO01. The sequence goes on along the minus strand of CAYYCE010000001.1, from coordinate 23,939 downwards.
AAGCCCGTCGGTCGGCGGTTGCTCATCCACGTCCTCGGTCACCGTCGCCGACCTCCTCCCGGGCCTCGGCAGGATCTGCCACGTCACCGATCCTGTGGCATTCCGGGCGCTGCCGTCGAGGGTCGACCTCTCCCGGACGTGTGAGGTTCCCGTACCGGAGTCAGGATGCGGCATCGACCGCGACTCGGACGGCGGCGGTCAGCCGCAGCTTGGCGCGGCGCACCCGCTGTCTCAAGGTGGCAGGATCGGCCCCGGTCGCGGCCGCGCACCGCCGGTAGGCCTCGGCCACGTCGCGGTAGGTGCCGCCGTCGCGTTCGGCGTACACCTCGGCCAGCAACCGTGCGTCGGCCGCCGACACCACGTCACGGTTCCGGGCCCAGACCAACAGCTCGGCCAGGGAGCAGTCGACCCGGGCGCGGAGCGCCTCGCGCACCTCCGAG
>CAYYCE010000001.1:23095-23489 GCA_964469635.1 uncultured Kineosporiaceae bacterium | reverse complement strand
CGGATCGATGCGGTCCACGCTCCCGCCCAGTTCGACGAGGGCTTGCGGCGCCAGAGGGATCTCCGCGGCGCCGTGCGGGTGCGCCAGCCGATGCCAGGTGTCCATCGCGAGGTTCGCCGCCACCTTCGCCCGGCGCCGGGCGACCGGGTAGGCGGCCACGACCTCCCAGAACTCCCCGAGCACGAGTTGGAAGGCGTCGTCGAGAGCGGCCCCGGAGCGGGAACCGACCCGATAGGCGTACCCGGCCAGCTTGGGCAGCATGGCCTGGACCAGGACGCGCCCCGCGAGGTGTTGGCGTGCCTGGGCCAGTTCGACCAGGGCGATCAGGACGTCGTCCTTCTGTTCCGGCGCAGCCGCGTCCACGACGTCGACGAGATCGGCGGGGCGGTGCACG
>CAYYCE010000001.1:2976-23085 GCA_964469635.1 uncultured Kineosporiaceae bacterium | reverse complement strand
GTTCAACCGGACCCATTCCTGGGCGAGCTGCCGCTGGACCACCGTGGCGAACGGGCCCGACGCGTCGTCGTGCCGGCGGTACTGCGAGCCGGCCCGGTGGGGTCGAGCCTGGGAGTGACGCTGAAGGTCGGACACGACGGGTCTCCGGATCGCTCGAGGACTGACGAGTCCAGCGTGCGCATCGACTCTTGCCCGATCTCTTGCCCACCTCGGCTTCCCAGCGGATGTTCCAGGGGAATCGCCGTGCCCGCCGTCACAGCCGGGGCCCGCCGCAGGCGTTGCAGGGCGAGGAGGTGAACCCGATGAGCGGGCGACACACCAGCACCGCGCCGGTCCTCGGCGGCGACGTCACCGGCCTGGTGGGGGCACTGGCGGCCATGCCGCTGGACCACCCGGTCGCCGAGGCGATCCGGCAGGCTCTATGGGGAACGCGGAACCGGCGCGCCGCGCTCGCCGAGGGAACGGACCGATGAGGAGCCGGCGGCCCCTCCTTCATCGACGGCGGCGGCGGACGGCGGTGGTCCGGGCGTCCGCCGCCGTCCTGCCACTCCTCGCCCACGCTCTCACCGGAATCGCCGGGATCGCGGGGATCGCGGGGCCCACCCCTGGCGATTCGGGCGGCGGGGCCACCGGAGCCGCGACGGTGGGCGGTTGGTACGCCGGGGCCACCGGTGAGGGGGTGCTCGACGGCCGGTTCGCCGATTGGCTGGGCCAACCGGTGGGCATCGTCGGCACCTGGAACGACACCACCGACGAGGTCCAGCGCACCCAGCCCTCGCTGACCGGGGAACTGGCGGACTGGTCCGGCGCCCTCGACATCGCCGTCGCCGGAACGGTGCTCGGCTCGGGGGAGAGCTACGCCGAGGCCGCACGCGGTGACTACGACGACCGCTGGCGGCAGGCGGCGGACGTCATCGCCGCGGCCCGACGGCGGGCCACCGGGGCCACCTTCGTGCGCCCCTGGCACGAGATGAACGGTGACTGGTACCGCGAGTGGGCGGTGACCGCCGAGACCCTGGCCGACTACCGTGCCGCCTTCCGTCGCTACGTCACCGTCCTGCGCGAAGCCCTCCCCGAGGTCTACGTCGCCTGGTCCCCCAACGACGGCACCCACCAGAACCTCCCGGTGAGCCGGATGTATCCGGGGGACGACGTGGTCGACGTGATCGCCCCGGACTCCTACGACTGGACCGGGTCGGCGGAGGTGGACGCCGCCGGGATCAGGCGCTACCTGGAGCGCAGCGGGCCGGGCGGCGAACCCGAGGGCCTGGAGACCTGGCGGCGGTTCGCCGACGAGCACGGCAAGCCCCTGGCGCTGCCCGAATGGGGGCTGTGTCATCGTCCCGGTTGCGGTGGGGACCATCCCGCCTACATCGAGGTCATGAACGCCTGGATGGCCGAGCACGCCACACCCGTGACGTGGCCGCTCGGCGAACCGATCCCCGCCGAGGCCGCCGGGACCGTGCTCTACAGCATCTACTTCAACACCGTGCACCACGGCGAGAACGGCTTCCTGATCCACGGCGGACCCAATCCGGTCGCCGAGGCGCTGTTCCCCGACCTGGCCTGGGGCTTACCCGCCCGCGGCCTCCCCCGTCCCGAACCCGCGCCGGACCCTGCTCCGGACGCGGCGCTGGACCCGGCGCCGGCGGGAGCCGACGAGATCGCGAACACTGCGGGCGGCTGGTGCCGACCAGCAACTGCATCGGGGTCGGCGACGTGCTGCACGAGCAGGCAGGGGATCCGCTTGGACACCCGCGGTCTCGCCGATGAGGAGCTGATCGAGCATGTCGGTCCGTGATCCTCCGCTCGGCCGGACCGCTCGAGGCGGGCTAGCGTTGGCCGTGTGAGCACCCCCACCTCGATGCCGACCGGGCGGGCCCCGGGCGGATCGAGGCGCCGCCGCCGCGCACCGGGCTGGGTGCCCAACCAGCACGGTGCCTGGGCCATGCTGGCCTCGCCGTTCCTGGTCGGCGTGGCGGCCTCAGGTCCGTCGTGGAGACACTTGCCTCTGGTGCTGTTCTGGTTCTCGGGGTACTTCGCGTTCTTCGCGACCGGGCTGTGGCTCAAGGCCTCCCGCCGCCGCCGGCATCTGCCGCCCGTGCTCGGCCACGGTGCGATCGCGGTGGTGTTCGGACTGTCGGTGATGGCGCTGGACGCGCCCATGATCCGTTGGGCGCCACTGTTCGCCGTCCCGCTCGGTGTAGGGCTGTGGTGCTCGGCCCACAGCCGGGAGCGGTCGCTGCTCAGCGGCCTGGCCACGGCGGCCGGATCGGCGCTGATGACGGTGGTCGCCTACGACGCGGGCGCGGGCACCGACTGGCGCCGGGCCTGGGTGCTGGCGGCCGTCCAGGCGGCATATTTCGCGGGCACCGTGTTCTACGTCAAATCGATGATCCGCCAACGGGATGACGCCGGCTTTCGGCGGACGAGTATCGGCTTCCACGCGGCCGCCCTCGCCACCCTCGCCGCCGTGGTGATCTGGTTCGACGCCGCCGGGGACGCCCGACCATGGGGGGTGTCGTGGGCCGTGGTCGCCGTGTTCGCGGCGCTGACGGCCCGGGCCGCCCTGGTGCCCCGTCTCGACCCGCCGCCGAGGCCGGCACGGATCGGCGTCGGCGAGATCGCGGCCACGCTGGCGGTGGCGGTCAGCTCCCTGCTCGCCTGAGCCCTCGACCCGCTCCTGCGGAGCAGTCCAGGTCGAGGAACGCGTGTGGCAAGCTCGCCCCGATGAGTCCGGATCCGCCGCGCCGTGTGCCGCGTACACCGGGGGCCTACGACCTGGTCGTGACCCGTGCCGTGGAGGCGGCGCTCACAGCCCTGGCCGCCGAGGGCTGGGACCACGACACGACGGCTCTAGACCTCGAGGAACAGCCCGAGCGCCTCGCGCGACACGCCATCGGTCCACTGCGGAACGCGCTGGACTCCCTGATGGCATCCGACCAGCGGTTGAGACTGGTCGACACCGTCCTGGCACGACTGAGCGAACTCGATCCCGGGGCGGCGGACGAGAGACCCACGACTCCGCTTCGCCTCCTCCGCTCCGTTCACCCGGCCGCCGTCGGCCCCGGTCGGGCTCCGATGTCCCCACCGGTCCTGGGACTCGACAGCGCCGACCTGCTCGTCAACGCCCGCGGCGAGCCGAGCCTGCTCCACAGCCTGATCAGTGAGATCGATTCGGGCCGGGCACGCAGCCGGCACCCGACAGGTCCCGGGACTTCTCGCCGGCGCCTTCGACATCACCTGGCAGAAGACCGAGCGGGCCTACTCACCCACCACCATGTACGCCGACCATGCGATCTCCGCCGACGAGATCCACTGGGAGTCGCCCAACAACCTGGCTCACGACGCGCCGACCACCCGGCGATACGTCGAGCACGAGGCCCGAGGCCGCTCGATCCTGCTTTTCGCACGCGAATCCAAGAAGGGCCTGCTCGGCACCCGCCCGCTGATGTTCCTGGGCCCGGCGTCCTATCTGTCCCACGAGGGCTCATGCCCGGTGGCCTTCCGGTGGCGACTCCACCTGCCGATGCCGACCGACTTCTTCGAGAGCGCCCGGGTCATGACCGCGTGAACGGGTCCGAGGTGAACGGGTCGGAGGTGAACCCGGCGCCGGCGGCCACCTCGAAGACCTCCTCGAGCCCGTCCTCCTCGTCCCACTGCTCACCGACCTTGACGAACCCGAACTGCGCGATCAGGTTCAGCGAGGGCACATTGGACGGGCTCACCGACGCTCGCACGACGCTCACCGCGGGTTCCGCGGCGGCCCGGGTGAGCATCGCCGCGACCGCGGCCCGACCGTAGCCGCGGCGCCGCAGGCGTTGGTCCACCGCGTAGCCGACCTCGACCATGCCCCGCTCGTCCGGTGGTCCGTGGAAACCCGCCCGACCCACACAAGCCTCCGCCCGCTCGTCCCAGAGCGCTCCCGTCACCCAGGTTTCGGCCGCCGGGTCGTCGCGCACCTGGCGGCTGCGGTAGCGCCAGACGCACAGCCAGTCAGCGGAGACGAAGGCCTGCGTGAGCGGCACCGGCGAGGCCCGGTTCGCGGCGGCCAGGTCCGCGGCGGCCAGGGCGTCGAGGACGGCGGCGGGCAGGTGGACGATGCGGACCCGAGGGGTTGGTGTCCGACCGGACGACGGTGCGCTCACCCGGGAAATCTACGACGAATCAGGCGGGCCGCCGCCGTAGAGTGCCCCGATGAGCCAGGAGATCCCGACGCCGGGCGCGACCGCGACACCCACGCCGCTGGCGCTGCCCGCCTCGACCGAGACCGGGGCCTGGATCGCCGATCGCGCCGCCGCCGCCTTCGACGAGGCCCGGGAGCTGGTGCGGCGGCTGAAGTCGGAGCCGCCGGTGGATGCCCTCGCGGCCTTGCGGGTGTGGAACGAGATCTGGATGGCGATCGGCCGGGCCGCCTCGGTCGGCTCGTTGTTCGGCGAGGTGCATCCGCGCACCGAGGTCCGCGAGCGGGCCGACGAGATCACCCGGGAGGCCCAGCGGCTGGCCGCAGAGCTGGAACTCGACCCGGAGTTGTCCGCCGTGCTGTCCGGCCTCGACCCCACCGGGCTCGAACCGGCCGCGGCACGGCTGCTCGAGCACACCCTGCGCGACTTCCGACGCGCCGGGGTGGACCGCGATGAGGCCACCCGCGAGCGCATCCGGGCGCTGCGCCAGCAGATCGTCGTCCTCGGCCAGGAGTTCACCAAGGGCATCCGCGAGGACACCCGCTCGATCCGGCTCGCCCCGGAACGGCTCGAGGGCATGCCCCGGGACTGGTTGGAGGCCCATCCGGTCGGCGACGACGGGCTGGTGACCGTGACCACCGACTATCCCGACGCCGTCCCCCTGCGCACGTTCTGCCGGGACGTCGCGGCGCGCCGCGAACTGCTGACGGCCTCGCTGACCGTGGGCTGGCCCGACAACGATGCCCGGCTGCGCGCGCTGTTCGCCGCCCGGGCCGAACTCGCCCACCTGCTGGGCTATCCCGACTGGGCCGACTACGACGCCGAGGTCACGATGATCGGTCGTGGCGCGGCGATCCCGGCCTTCATCGACCGGATCGCCGAGGCCGCCACGGACTCGGCCCGGCGTGACCGGGAGATCCTGCTCGACCGATTGCGCCGGGACCACCCCGAGGCCACCGCCATCGACGTCGCCGACCTGCTGTTCTACGCCGAGGCGGTGCGCCGCGAACGGCACGAGGTCGACGCCCATCAGGTGCGCCGGTACTTCGAGATCGGCAGGGTGCGGCAGGGACTGCTCGACGTCACCGGCCGGCTGTTCGGCCTCACCTACGAGCCCGCCGACGCGGTGGTGTGGCATGACGATGTGGTCGCCTATGAGGTGCTGGCCGCAGGTGAGCACATCGGGCGGATCTACCTCGACCTGCACCCGCGCCCTGGGAAGTACAAGCACGCCGCGCAGTTCGACCTGGTTGCCGGCGTGGCCGGACGCCAACTGCCCGAGGGGGTCCTGGTCTGCAACTTCGGGCGCGGCGTCTTGGAGCACAGCGAGGTGGTGACGCTGTTCCACGAGTTCGGCCACCTGCTGCACCATGTCCTCGCCGGGCACGCAGAGTGGGTGCGCTTCTCGGGGGTGGCCACGGAGTGGGACTTCGTGGAGGCGCCGAGCCAGATGCTCGAGGAGTGGGCGTGGGACCCGGTCGTGCTGGCCACGTTCGCCGTCGACGAGGACGGCGAGCCGATCCCGGCCGACCTGGTGAGGCGGATGCGCCGGGCCGACGACTTCGGCAAGGGGTACGACACCCGGACCCAGATGTTCTACGCCGCGATGTCGTACTACCTCCACGTCGAGCAGCCGCAGGACCTCACCGCACGCACCCGGGAACTGCAGACCCGGTACTCGGTCTTCCCCTACCTCGAGGGCACGCACATGTCGTGCTCGTTCGGCCACCTGGCGGGATACGGGTCCGGGTACTACACGTACATGTGGTCGATGGTGATCGCCAAGGACATGTTCAGCGCCTTCGACCAGAACGACCTGTTCGGGGCGGACGTCGCCACCCGCTACCGCGACCGGGTGCTGGTTCCCGGCGGATCGAGGGACGCCGGCGACCTCCTCGAGGACTTCCTCGGTCGCCCCTACTCGGTGGCGGCCTTCGAGCGTTGGCTCGCCGAGTAGCCCGGCCGGCGATGCCGTGATCGGGCGGGTATCGGGGGTGGGCGAGGTATTCCTGGCCGCCCTGCGACTCGGCCTGACCTCCTTCGGCGGGCCGGCGGCCCACCTGGGCTACTTCCGCCGCGAGTACGTCGACCGGCGCCGGTGGCTGGACGACTCCGGGTACGCCGAGGTGGTGGCCATCGCCCAGTTCCTGCCCGGACCGACCTCCTCCCAGATCGGTGCCGCGGTGGGCTACGCACGGCGGGGTGCGGCCGGGGCGGCGGCCGCCTGGCTCGGGTTCACCCTGCCGTCGGCGGTGGCCATGGCGTTGTTCGCCCGGTTCGCGACGACGGCGGACCTCGCCGATGCGCGCTGGCTGACGGCGTTGAAGCTGGTCGCGGTGGCCGTCGTCCTGGACGCCGTCCTCGGCATGGCGCGGACCCTGACCCGCACCCTCCGTACCGCCGTGATCGCCGTGGGGGTGGGCGGGGTGCTCGCCCTGGCCCCGCCGTCGGGCCTGCTCCAGGTGGGCTGCCTGGCGGCGGCGGGACTCGCCGGTCTGGTGTGGGGTGACCGGGCCGGCACGGCACCGGTGTCCGCCGCGGCGCCGCTGCGGGTGTCGCCGCGGGCCGGCGTTCTGCTGTTCGGTGCCCTCCTCGCCCTGGTGGGCCTGCTGCCGGCGGCCCCCGGGGTGCTCGGCGACCTGGCCCGCACGATGGTCCGTGCGGGTGCGCTGGTGTTCGGCGGTGGTCACGTCGTCCTGCCGCTGTTGCGTGCGGGGACGGTGCCCGACCTGGTTCCAGAGGCCGACTTCCTCTCCGGATACGGTGCGGCGCAGGCGGTTCCGGGCCCGTTGTTCACCTTCGCGAGCTTCCTCGGCGAGGCGGCGGCCGGGCCGGCCGGCGCCGCCCTCGCCACGGTATCGATATTCCTGCCCGGCCTGCTGCTGTTCTTCGGGGTGCTGCCGTTCTGGACGGCGCTGCGCCGACGCGCCCCGGTGCGGGCGGCGGTGGTCGGGGTCAACGCCGGTGTGGTCGGGCTGCTCGCCGCGGCGTGGATCGACCCCATCACGAGCAGTGCGGTGCACTCGGTCGGCCGGGCGGTCTTCGCCGCGGTGCTGTTCGCGCTGCTGCGGCTGCGGCGGGTCCCGCCGGTCGTCGTGGTGGCCCTGGCCGTGATCGCCAGCCCGCTCCTGGACCTGCTGTGACGGGGCGCGGCCCTGCTCGGCCTCAGAAGGCTGCGCGCAACGCGACCAATCCGAGGGCGCCGAGGGTCGCGGCCGCCGGCAGCGTGATCACCCAGGCCAGGGCGATCGGGCGCATCAGACGCCAATTGGTCTGCCGGTTGACGATCCCGACACCCAGGACGGCGCCGATCAGGATGTGCGTGCTGGACACGGGCAGCCCGAGCACCGAGGCGCCCATGACCACCGCGGCCGCCGACAGCTCGGCCGTGAAGCCCGAGGCCGGGTGCATCGTGGTGAGATGGTGGCCGACGGTCGCGATCACCTTGCGGCCGATGAACCACAGACCGCAGACCAGGGCGACCCCGAAGGTGACCATGGCGGCCGCGGGGACCGACGCCTCGCTGTCGATGCCGCCGGTCTTCTGCACGTCGAGGATCGCGGCGAAGGGGCCGATGGCGTTGGCGATGTCGTTGCTGCCATGGCTGAAGGCGAAGCCGGACGCCGTGAACACCTGCATCCAGCTGAACAGCAGGAAGGTCGACCGAGACAGCGACTCCCGTTTGAGCGTCTTGGCGAAGATGAAGGTCGACATCCACACGGTGGCGCCGACCATGCCCATGATGAGGTAGTCGTCCATCGTGCTCAGGCCGAGGTTCATGTGCTTGAGGCCCTTGAAGAGCAGCATCGCCGAGATGACCACCGACCCGACGGCCGCGAGCGACGGCACCCAGTTCTCCAGGGCGCGGTGGACGTCGAGGTCGGCCGCCTTGGAGTCGATCTCGTGGAGCTCCCGGAAGTAGTCCGACTCGAACTCGTCGGGCTCGTAGTCGCCGCGCCGCAGCACCGCGGCGTCCCGGGCGAGCGCACTGGTGTAGGAGAGCTGCTGCACCTCGCTGAGCCGTTCGAAGGCCTCCCGGTGCCGCTCCCGGTGCCCGAACCGCTCGGCCTTGATCAGCTTCAGCGCCTCGTCCGCCCGGTCGTTGTACTCGAGGATGTGCCGCTTGATCGCACCGAAGAGCAAGAAGCTCACCAGGCCGCCGAGCGCCGGGGAGAGCACCCAGGACAGGACGATCTTGCCGATCTCCCCCCACTGCACCATGTCCAGCGGCGAACCCTGGGAGGTGACGTACCCCAGGGTGAGCGAGGCGCCGACGATGCCGCCGATGATCGAGTGGGTGGTCGAGACCGGGTACCCGCGGTTGGTCGCGAACAGCAACCAGATCGCAGCGGCCACCAGGGCCGACATCATGATGAAGACGAAGTCGTTCGGCGACAGCGTGACGTCGGACAGGTCGACGATGCCGCCGCGGATCGTCTCGGTCACCTGGCCGCCGGCGATGACCGCACCGCTGACCTCGAAGACCGCCGCCACCAGCAGCGCCTGTTTGATGGTCAGGGTGCCCGCGCCCACGCTGGTGCCGAAGGAGTTGGCGACGTCGTTGCCGCCGATGTTGAAGGCCATGAACACGCCGAAGGCGATGCCCAGGAAGAGCAGCGTGCGGCTTGCGCCCGAGCCGATGTAGTCGACTCCCCAGTTCAGGAAGAGCCCGACCGTGATCAGCAGCAGCAGGCCGAAGAAGAGGTGCCAGTTGCGCTCGGGTCCGGCGAGCCCGTTGCCCTTCGGGGCAGGAGTCTGCGGCGTGGTCCGCTGCGCGGGGCGGGACGTCATAATCCCCTCCGATCACGGTGTCGCGTACACGATAGGGCCGCTGCGCGCGCCGCGACGAGGAGTTGGAGGACCCTCTGTTCTTCCGATGTTCGTGCCGCGTTCGAGGTGTTCATCGAGGTCATCCGGAGGTGCCTCGACCCCCGGACCGATCCGGGGGAGCGCAACGTCACGCCGTGCTCATTCAGTGAGCACGGCGTGACGTTGTGCCCGTGAGGAGGGCTACGGCTACTCGACGGTGACGGACTTGGCCAGGTTGCGGGGCTTGTCGATGTCGTGGCCCAGCGCCAGCGCGGCGTGGTAGGCGAGGATCTGCAGCGGGATCACCATGAGGATCGGATCCAGCTCGGGCTCGTTCTTCGGCACGCGGATCACCGGCACCGGGTGGTCGGGCCTGTCAAGGGCCGACACATCGACGTCGGGGTGGGTCACCACGACCAGCGGACCCCGTCGGGCCAGGACCTGCTCCCCCGCGGCCAGGTTGCGATCCGTGAGGTCGTCGTCGGGGATCAGTGCCACCGTCGGCATCTCGGGATTGATCAGCGCCAACGGCCCGTGCTTGAGCTCGCTGGTCTCGTACGCCTCGGCGTGGATGTAGCTGACCTCCTTGAGCTTCTGCGCGCCCTCGCGGGCCACGGGGAAGCCGCGCACCCGGCCGATGAAGAACACGCTCTGGTGCTTGGCCAGCTGGTGGGCGATCGACTCGAGGTTCTCCTCGTCGGCGATGATCTCCTTGATCTGCAACGGGATCCGGGTCAACCCGGACAGGATCCGCTTGCCGTCTGCGACCGACAGGTCGCGCACCCGACCCAGCTGGAGGGCGAGCAGCGCGAAGGCCAGGGCCATGTTGGTCAGCGCCTTGGTCGAGGCCACCCCGATCTCCGGTCCGGCGTGGATGTAGACCCCGCCGTCCACCTGGCGGGCGATGGTCGACCCGACGACGTTGACCACGCCGAGCACCTGCCCGCCCTTGCGCTTGATCTCCGAGACCGCGAAGGCGGTGTCGGCGGTCTCGCCGGACTGCGAGACCACCACGTACAGCGTGTCCGTCTCGATGATCGGGTTGCGGTAGCGGAACTCCGAGGCCGCCTCGGCGTCCGCGGGGATCCGGGCAAGCTGCTCGATCAGGGCCGCGCCCATCTGGCCGACGTAGTAGGCCGAGCCGCAGCCCAGGATCTTCACCCGCCGGAACGAGCGCAGCTCGCGGGGACTGAGGTTGAGGCCGCCGAGCCGGGCCGTGCCGAAGCGCTCGTCCAACCGGCCGCGCATCACCGCCTCGGCCACGTCCGGCTGTTCGAGGATCTCCTTGTACATGTAGTGCTTGTGCCCGGACAGCTCGAGGTCCTCGGCGTCCAGGTCGACCTCCTCGGGAACCCGGCCGGTGTCGTCACTGTCCTTGGTGAAGGTGCGGTAGCCGTCGGCGGTGACGCTGGCCAACTCGCCGTCGTCCAGATGGATCACCGAGGTGGTGTGCCGGATCAGTGCGGACACGTCGCTGGCGATGAACATCTCCTTCTCGCCGATCCCCAGGATCAGCGGCGACCCGTTGCGCGCCACCACGATCCGCTCGGGGTGCTGCCCGTCGAGCACCGCCAGCGCATAGGTTCCGTGGGCCCGGTCGAGGGCGTCGAGCACAGCACCCTCGAGGGTGGGCGCGGTGGAGCGGGCGATCAGGTGGGCGATGACCTCGGTGTCGGTGTCCGAGGTCAGGCTCACCCCGGCCGAGGCGAGCTGGTCGCGGATCTGGGCGGCGTTGTCGATGATGCCGTTGTGGACGACGCTGATCCGGCCGTCCTCGCTGCGATGCGGATGCGCGTTGGCCTCGGTGGCGGGACCGTGGGTCGCCCATCGGGTGTGACCGATGCCCACGCTGCCGCTCAGGCGCTTGGGCAGCGCCGCCTCGAGGTCGCGGACCCGGCCCACGGTCCGCACGGTCGTCGTCCCCCCACCCTTGCCCAGAACGGCCACCCCCGCCGAGTCGTAGCCGCGGTACTCCAGCCGGGCCAGCCCTTCGATCAGCAGCGGGGCGGCGCTCTGGCCGCCGATGTAGCCGACGATTCCGCACATGGGGGGCATTCTCCTGAGGTCGGGGAGGGGAGGTCGGTGCAGGGACCGGGCCGCGGCGGGCTCAGCCGTAGCCGTTGGGGCGCTGCGGGCGCGGCGACTGTGGGGGCGGAGCCCCCCGCCGGCGACCGAGCTCGGCCGCGATCCGGGGGAACGCCTCGGCGTTGCGGACGCCGGACAGTTGCAGTTCGCCGTGCCGCCGGCGGACGACGTCCTCGACCGTCTCGGCGTACCACGCCAGGACATCGTCGATCACCCGTCGCGCCTCGCCGGTGCTGAGCCCGGTGGTGACGGCGATGCGATCCACGAGTTCGGCGTCACCCTCGCTGCCCCGCACGGGGGCCATCCTGCCCCCTGTCGGCCCTCTTTGACAAGAATCTGCCCGAATGCGGGCAGATTCTTCTCCACGAGCAAGGGACTGCCCGGTGGGACCCCACCCCGGGCCGGGAATCTCTCGTAGGCTTTCCCCATGTCCACCCAGCCGACCATCACACCCGAGAGCACACCCGAAGGCCGCTTCGCCACCCTCCTGCGCGAACAGGTCCGGCACGAGTTCACCGCGAGCCAGCAGTACGTGGCCCTGGCCGTCTGGTTCGAATCCCGCGACCTGCCGCAGATGTCCGGCCACTTCTACCGGCAGGCGGTCGAGGAGCGCAATCACGCGATGATGATCGTGCGCTACATGCTCGACCGGGGCCTGATGGTCGAGATCCCGGGGGTCGACCAGGTGCGCAACGACTTCTCCGAGCCCGCCGATCTGGTGGCGCTGGCCCTGGACCAGGAGGAGCGGGTCACCGAGCAGATCCGCGCCCTGTTCCGGGCCGCCCGCTCGGACGACGACGTCCTGGGCGAGCAGTTCATGCTCTGGTTCATCAAGGAACAGGTCGAGGAGGTCTCCTCGATGAAGACCCTGCTCGCCATCGCCCGCAGGGCCGGCTCGGACTGGTTCGAGATCGAGAACTACCTCGCCCGCGAGCGCGTCGCCGCCTCGGCGCCGGACACCGCGGCTCCCGAGGTGGCCGGCGGCGCACTCTGAGGCGTCTGCGCGCCGTTCACGCGGCGGCCCGGACCGACCCTCCGGCTCGCCGCTCGGCACGGTACTGTCCCAGGTGGGCCCGCAGGATCTCGGCCCACGGGGTGGGTTCGAGCCCGAAGGTCTCCCGCGCCGCGGAGGAGTCCAGGTGCCAGGGCCGGATGTGCTGGTGCAACACCTCGGGCAGTTCGCCCAGGGACGGCACCACCAGACCCATCGCCCGCAGTACCGGGTTCGGGATCCTGCGTACCCGGACGCGGCGGACGCCGGCCAGGTCCGCCAGGTCATCGACCACCCGGCGCGCGGGCACCGCGGGGTGCGAGGGCACGTGCCATGCCCGGCCCCAGGCGCGCTCGTCGGTGGCGACGGTCAGCAGCAACCGGGCCACGTCACCGGTGTAGGTGTAGGTGTGCGGCGCCTCGGGCTCGGCCAGCAGCCAGACCCCACGCCCCTTCAGCAGCCTGGGCACCACCAGGTCGCCCAGGGTGCTCGCCGCGGTGGCACCCAGGTAGTCCGAACCCCGCACCTCGGTGACCCGGACCCGGCCGGCCCGGTGAGCCTCGAGGGCCTCGCGCCACATCTGCGCCCGGACCCTGCCCTTCGTGCCGGTCGCGACCAGCGGCAGCTCCTCGGTCATGCCGGGGGTGCCGAGCGCGGCGTCCGTGGGCCCGTAGCCGTACAGGTTGGAGCAGGTCGCCAGCACCGCCCCGGAGTGCTCCGCCGCGGTGAGCAGCGCGTGGGCGACCGGCGGCCAGTCCTGGGCCCAGCGGTGGTAGGCGGGGTTGGCGCAGTTGTAGATCGCCGCAGCTCCCTCGGCCAGTTCGGTGAGCCGAACACCGTCCGCGGCGTCGGCGGCGATCCGTTCGACCGCCGGGTGGTCGGGTCCGGATCCCGAACGGGTCACCAGGCGCACCCGGGCTCCGGACTCGATGAGTCGGTGGGTCAGGGCCGTGCCGACGGAGCCGGCGCCGACGACGACGTGCAGGGGAGTGGACATCGAAGCCTCCAGATCAGTGGTTACATTCGAGAGCACCGCTCTCTAACTTGCTCCAGCGTGGACCGGTCGGACGACTGAGTCAAGAGCAATGCTCTCATTTGTTGCCACTGCTCTCGCCGCCGGGGCATCATGGACGCATGGAGGAGCGGCGCGCGGGCGGGGCCCGCCGGGCGATCGGCGTCCGGGAACGCAACCGGGCGGAGCTGACCCGCGAGATCGTCGCCGAGGCCCGCCGCCAGCTCGGTGAGGTCGGCGCCGCCGCGCTGTCGTTGCGGGCCGTGGCCCGCGAGACCGGAATGGTCTCCTCGGCCGTCTACCGCTACGTGGCCGGCCGCGACGAGCTGCTCACCCTGCTCATCGTCGAGGCCTACAACGCCGTCGGCGAGTCCGTCGAGAAGGCCGAGGCCGAGGCCCCGTCCGAGGACCTGCGGGAACGCTGGCTGGTCGCCTGTGCCGCACTGCGCGCCTGGTCGCTGGACCACCCGCACGAGCACGCCTTGATCTTCGGCTCCCCGGTGCCCGGGTACGCCGCGCCGCAGACCACGATCGAACCCGCGGCCCGCGTGCCGCGGATCCTGATCGGCCTGCTGGTGGAGGGGATCGCAAGGGGGAGGATCGACCCGGCGAGGCTGCCCGAGGTCGATCCGGACGTCGCGGCCTCGCTCGCCCCGTTGCGCGGCGAACTGCCGCCTGAGCTCCCCGACGAGTTGGTGGCACGGGGGTTGATGGCCTGGACCCTGCTGGTCGGCGCGGTGTCGTTCGAACTGTTCGGGCACACCCACAACGTGGTGGACGACGACCCACGGCTGCGCGAGGTGTTCTTCCTCGACCAGATGGGCCGCGCCGCGGACCTCGTCGGGATCCCGCACTGACCGCAGGGTGCCACCTGCCACATCCCCGCCCGCAGCTGCCGACACCGGCCTGGGGGCCGGCACGGGCCCGACCCCCGAGCGCCCCGCCGCCGGAGATCAGATCGAGATCGAGCCCTCGCGGAACCCGGTGGGCGCCAGGTGCACGTTGACGCACACCGGCCGTCCCCGGGCGGCCATCGACTTCGCCTCGGCCAGCACATCGTCGACCTTCGCCGGATGGTCGAGCAGCAACCCGACGCCGCCGTAGCCCTCGGCGACCTTCTGGTAGTCGGTGCGGCGCAACGTCGTCCCGACGTCGCTGCCGAGCAGCGTGCTCTGGTCCCGGGCTATCTGATGCCACGAGGCGTCGGTGCCGACCACCGCGATCGGCGCCATACCGTGCCGCACGAAGGTGTCGAACTCGCTCAGGCTGTAGGCCGACGCCCCGTCGCCGTAGACGATCCAGACCTGCGAGTCGGGTCGGGTGGCTGCGGCTCCCACCGCGAAACCCCCTCCGACGCCAAGGGTTCCGAAAACTCCCGGGTCCAGCCACGAGAGCGGGTGCCGGGGCCGCAGGATGTAGGACCCGGTCGCCACGAAGTCCCCGCCGTCCATCACGAGCACCGACTCGTCCTCCAGCGCCGCGTCGAGGCGCTGGAAGAAGTGGATCGGGTCGACCAGATCGCCGTCGGTCCTTGCCGCGGCGGCGATCTCGGCGTCCCGAACCTGCTCGCGCCGCCGGCAGGTCTCGAGCCAGGGACCCCACCGGCCGCCCCGCACCCGATCGGCCAGGGTGATGAGGAAGCCGGCGGCGTTCTGCCGGAAGGCAAGGTGCGGTTTGCGGTTCCTGGTCAGCTCCTCACCCGACAGGTTCGCGGCGATCACGAAGGTGTCACGCCCGAGGCCGCGACCGTACTTGAGCCGGAAGTCGAACGGGAACCCGGCGACCACCACGACGTCCGCCTCCTTGAGGGCCTTGCCGCGGGCGTGCCGGAACTGGATCTGGCTCTGCGTTCCGAGCAGGCCCCGCGCCGACCCGCCCAACCAGGTCGGCACCCCCAGCGCCTGCACCGCCGCCGCCAGTTGGTCGGCGTCACTCAGGCCGACCGTCGTCTGGCTGCCCACCACCAGGGCGGGCCGCTCGGCACGGCGCACGGCCGCGGCAGCCTCCTCGAGGCGGGCATCGAGGCTCTCGGGGGAGGCGACGGGAGAGCGCCGCGCCGGGATCAACCGTGCGACGTCCACGTGCGGGGCGCGGAACTGCCGCGCGAGATGACCCTCGAGGTAGAGCCCGAGCGCCCGCTGCCGCATCGTCCTCGCCGTCGCCAGACCGCCCTCGGCCCGGTACCACTCCCGGACGACGGATTCGGGGTAGAGCACGTCGACCGGGATCTCGACGAACACCGGTCCGGGCACGCCGTCGACCGACTCGGCCAACGCCCGCTCCACGGTGGGTTCGAGGGAGGCCACGGTGGTGCACCGGCTCGACCACTTCACCGCCGACCGGATCAGCGCCATCTGGTCGATGTCCTGCAGCGCGCCGCGACCCGAGAGCACGGTCGCCGTCGCACCGCCGAGGATCACCACAGGGGACTGGGCGAGCTGGGCGTTCTTCACCGCGGTGATCGTGTTGGTCACGCCGGGCCCCGCGGTGACCGCCGCCACGCCGGGGATCCCGGTCATCCGCGAGGCCGCGTCGGCGGCGAACACCACGCTCCTCTCGTCGCGGCAGTCGATCACGTCCAGCCCGGCGTCCTCGGCTCCCACGAGCAGCGGGGAGATGTGCCCCCCGCACAGGGTGTACAACTGCCGCACACCCCATCGCGCGAGCACGCGCGCCACCAGATCGCCGCCGTGTCGCGTCCCGTCAGTCGCCATGCCGTGATGTTACCGATGGGTACCCGCCGGGGGTCTGACGAATGATCGCCGGGATTGCGGGGTTCTCACCCTTTGGCCGGGTGCAAACCGCCCACTCGCCGCGATCAAGTGCCGTGGCATCGTTTCGGCATGCTGCGCGAGATCGAACTCCCCGGCGGAGCCAGGGTCCAGGGACGATCACTGCGCACGCCGGGCCATCCGGTCGACTTCACCCTGGCCCTGGCCGACCGTCCCCTTCCGCGGTGGCCCGGGGCCACCGTGCGTCGGGTGCGCTGGCCCGACTTCTGGGTCCCGCTGGACACGGCGGACGCCGTCGACGCCCTCGCCGACACGCTTCGCCGGGCCCGGGCGGGACAGCGGGTCGAGGTGGCCTGCACCGGCGGTCGCGGCCGCACCGGCACCGCCCTCGCCGCCCTGGCGATCATGGACGGTGTGCCCCGTCCGGAGGCCGTGTCCTGGGTGCGGCGCCGATACCACCCGAAGGCCGTCGAACTGCCCTGGCAGCGATGGTGGCTGCGGCGGGTAGCCTCGGTGGATGAATGATCTGCGCGAGCTCGTCGAGGCCCACACCGAGCGCCTGCTGCTCACCGCGCGAGCCCTGGACGACGTCGCCGCCGCCTCGCTGTGCACCGGCTGGAGCCGCGGCCACATCCTGACCCACATCGCGCGCAACGCCGACGGCATCGCGGCCATGGTGCGGGCCGGCCTGGACGACAGCGGCGAGACCATGTACGCGAGCAACGAGCGCCGGGACGCCGACATCGAGGACGGCGCCTCCCGTCCGCTGGCCGACCTGGTCGCCGACGTCGAGACCACGGCGCGCACCGTGGCGGACCAGCTGCGTCGGCTGCGCCCGCAGGACGACGACACCCGGGTGGAGCGCACCCCCGGCGGGATGCGGATCCGGCTGGCGAACCTACCCCGGATGCGGCTGCGCGAGGTGGTCTACCACCACGTCGACCTGGCCGCCGGCTTCTCCTTCGCCGACGTGGATCCCGACCTGCTGCACCTGTTCCTGGACGGCGAACTACGAACCCTCGGATCCGTCGCACCGGAACTGGGCCTCACGGTGCACACCGACGAGGGCGAGCGGTTCTCACCGGCAGACGGCGGCGCGTTCGTCGAGGGACCGGCGGCGGGGGTGCTGCTGTGGCTGGCACGGGGCGACGCGAGCGGCGTGCGGTCGGAGCGCTTGCCGGAGCTTCCCGCAGGCCGCTGACCGGGCCGACCGGGCCGACCGACCAGGAGAGGCTGCATCGACCGCGGGGGGTGGAGCGTACCGGGTTCGAACCGGTGACCTGCTGCTTGCAAAGCAGCCGCGCTACCAACTGCGCCAACGCCCCGTGACCGTGCCCACAGTACGGCGTCCGCTCGCGGGGCGGCCACCGCGATCCCGGTGCGATCCCGGCGTCGGCCCGCCCGGAGCTACTTGACCGGGTCGGTGACCTCGGCCCACAGCTCCTGCTCGGCCTTGCTGGACTGCATCTTGCGCCAGACGGCGAACCCGGCCGCGGCGGCGACGACAGTGACGACAGTGACGATCTTCTTCACCGAAACTCCCTCGAACCCGGTCGAGACGAATCCTGTGGTCGGTGCCGGCCGGCACCGTGGTCGTGCCCGACCGTACCGTGCTCCGGCCTCCCGGAGGTATCGGGCCCCCCGGCCACGGGTTGGGCCGAACGGGTCAAGACCGGGCCCGCGGACGCCGACGCCTCGGACATGACCAGCAGAGCCAAGGGGCCGAAGCCGCAGCGTGGCTACAAGCCCTACCGCAGTGAGTCGCGCAGCCGGCGCCGCGCAGCCGCCCGCACCGCCGGAGCCCCGGCGCAGGCGTCCGAGCGGCCGGCCGGTCCGGACCCGCGGCGACGCCGGCTCGTCCGCGCCGGTCTGGCCGTCACCGTGCCCGCCCTGGCCCTGGCCCTGGCCGCCACGTCCCAGACGGGCGCGACCCCCGAGCCATCCGAGCCGTCGGGGGACTCCGTCAGCGCGCTGTCGGCGGCGGGCCGTGGCTCCCTCGACGCACCCGGACCCGATTGGGCGCCGGCCCCGGCCAGCCTGGCCGGGCTGCAGACCCTGGCCACGGCCGACCGCCGCGGGCTGCGACTGCTCACCGCGGACGGTGCCCGCGGCTTCATCGCCGGCGTCGACCTCGGCGTCACCACCCCCGGGCACCAACCGGGCGAGGTGAACATCGACGCCGAGGAGTACCGACGCTGGTTCGAACAGATGGGCTCCCTGGGCATCCGCGCCGTCCGGATCTACACCATCCACCGGCCGGCGTTCTACACCGAACTGCTGCGCTACAACGAGAGTCACCCCGCGACCCCGATCTACCTGGTGCAGGGGGTGTACATCCCCGACGAGACCTACCTGGCGGGGGGAACCCTCTACGACCACCAGGTGGACACCGGCTTCGCCGACGAGCTCGCGGACGCCGTGCGCGCCGTCCACGGCACCCTCGAACGCGACCCGCTGCCCGGGCGTGCCTCGGGGCACTGGACCGCCGACGTCTCGCCCTACCTGATGTCCTGGATCATCGGCGTCGAGTGGGACCCGGACACCACCGTGCGCACCGACACCGAGCACGCCGATGCCCCGGCCACCCGGGGCCTCTACTTCCGGTCGACGCCCGACGCCACGCCCACCGAGCGCTGGATCGCCAAGCACATGAACGCCCTCGCGCAACTCGAAGCGGCCCAGGACCCGTCGATGCCGATCGCGTTCGTCAACTGGCCGACCACGGACCCGCTGCGTCACCCCGAGGAACCCCACCCGGGTGAGGACATGGTCGGGGTCGACGCCAACCACGTGCTTCCCACGACCGCCTGGCCGGGCGGCACGTACGCCAGCTACCACGCCTACCCGTACTACCCCGACTTCCTGCGGTACGAGCCCGGGCTGAACGTCGAGCAGACCTCCGGTCCGGCCGAGGGCACGGTCGACCCCTACGCCGGCTACCTCGCGGCGCTGAAGAAGCACCATTCCTCGATGCCGGTGCTGATCACCGAGCTCGGCGTCCCGTCGTCCCTCGGTTCGGCGCACAACGGGCCGCTCGGCCGCGATCAGGGCGGCCACACCGAGCAGGAGGCGGCCTCGATCGACGCCCAGTTGCTGCGGCTGGTCAAGGGGGAGGGTCTGTCGGGCGCGTTCCTGTTCGCCTGGACCGACGAGTGGTTCAAGTTCACCTGGAACACCATCGAGCATCAGACCCCCCGCGAGCGGCGGCAGTTGTGGCACGACCCGCTGACCAATGAGCAGTACTTCGGTCTGCTGGCCGAGGACCCGGCACGGCTACCGGACGTGCGCACCGAGCAGGTGCCGGACGGCGGCAAGGTCGCCAGGCTGACCATGGACGCCGACCCCTCCTACGTCTACGTCGACGTCACCTACGCCGCCGGCGCCCCTCGCGAGCCGCTGGTGCTCAGCGTGGACACCGTTCCCGGCGGGACCGGAGTGGCCGGCGACGGCGGCTCCGACTACCGGGTCGAGATCGACCCGAGGGCCGGCAGCGGGCGTGCCCTGGTGCGCGCGGCGCTCGACCCCGACCGGCTCGACACCTGGGAGGACCTGCCCGAGGCCGGGGCGCCGTGGCACCTGTACCGACTGATCACCAACCGCTCCTACGGCGGGGTGAAGGACAGCACCATGGAGTACCAGGACGTCGGTGCCCTGGTGCGTGGAACATGGGACCCGGCCTCGCCGCGGTACAACAGCCTGGCGACGTGGCGGATCGACGGTGACACCGTGCGGATGCGGATCCCGTGGCCGATGCTCGGCCTGTCCGACCCGTCGAGCCGGACCGCGCTCGGTGAGGGCGACCCGGTCACGACCCACACCGTGGACGGCGACCGGGGACTGGTGCTGAGCCTGTCGATCGGCGGGGGTGTGCCGTACCGGACCTCGTTCACCTGGCCGACGTGGAACTCGGTGAAGTACACCGAACGCCTCAAGACGGGGCTGGGCGCCGTCAAGGTGGCGTTCGAGACCCTGAACGACTGACCGGGCGCCGGGGCATCGATGGGGGGCGGGTCTACCCGATCGGGTCGGACTCCAGGAACAGCGCGGCGCGGGGACAGCCCCTGATCGCGGCCCGGGCGGCCCTCAGCTCCCGGCCGGTCAGCTGCTGCCGCGGCAGCACCGGATAGCCCCAGGAGTCGATGGCGATCACGCCCGGCGCCAGGTGCGCGCACATGCCGATGCCGTCGCTGCTGCTCGGGTCGACGGCGACGCTGTCGACCGTCGCCGCCCCGGTGCCGCCCGCCTTCGCGGCGCGCCGGCCGTCGCCGTCCCGGAGCCTGCGCCGACGGGCCGTCA
>CAYYCE010000001.1:0-2966 GCA_964469635.1 uncultured Kineosporiaceae bacterium | reverse complement strand
CCGCAGGTCCTGGTAGCCGCACCCGGCTCCCGCGGCGTGCGCGGCGAGGTCGCGGCGGAAGACCCGGACCGCCGTCCGGCTCAGCTGGACGGCGGCGTCCGGCAGGGCGCACGCCCCGCGACCGGCGACCTCTCCGGCGATCCGCTCCAGACGCTGCAGATCGCCCGCCCGGCCGCGACCGTCGGCCAGCCGCGACCAGAGGTCGGCCAGGGCGCGGGTGCCGAAGACGCAGGGCCCGCACTGCCGGGCGCTGGAGCCGGCCAGGTAGTCGAGCACGGCCGCCGTCTCGGTGACCCCGCAGGCGTCGATCGGCAGTGGGGCCAGGACCCCGGCCCCGAGGGTGGCGTCCGCGGGTCCGATCCCGGCGTTCGCCGGACGGCGACGGTCGAGCCCGCCGACTGGCCTGCGGCGGACCTCGTCCCAGTCGAACCAGCCGCCGCCGTAGCCACCGATCAGGACGGCCTGCGGCGGTGCCCAGTGGCCGAACCGGTCGAGGACGGCCTCGTCCAGGCTGAGCTCGGGGGCCACCTCCCTGACCGTGATCACCGGGGTCCGGTCCGGGGTGCGGCCGAGCACGCTGAGCAGGGGACCCGGCGTGGGCGACAGGGTCCCGAACCGGGCCAGCAGGCCCGTTCTGGCCAGGGTCTCGACGTTGTGGATCAGCGTCGGCAGACCGCCCACGCCGCTGACCGCGGCCGGGCGCCGCCGGAACCGGGGCACGGCGGGACCGCCGTCCAGGGCCTGGGCCACGGCGTTGGCCTCGCCGCTGAGGTAGCGGTCGGGACCGATCGCGATCTCGATCGCGGGTTCCCGCAGCCCGGCGACGCGGCGCTCGTCGAGGGCGCGGGCGACGGCCGCGTGGGTCTCACCGGCGCCCTCGTGCAGCCAGACGACCAATCGGTTCGCGCCGACGACCTCGCCGAGGCACACCAGGCCGTCGATCACGAGGTGGGGACGGTGCTGCAGCAGCGCCGCGTCCTTGGCCGCCGCCGGCTCCCCCTCGGCTCCGTTGGCCACGACCACCGCGCCGAGGCCGTCGCGGGCCGCCGCCAGCGTGGCCCGCCACTTGGTGGCCGCCGGGAAGCGCGCACCACCCCGGCCGCTCAGCCCGACCGCCTCGACCGTGCGCACCAGCAACGAGCCGGCGGGACCGGCCGCGGTGGGCCGCGGCCCGATCCGGGCGACGTGGTCGGCGAGACCCTCGGTCGGCGGCCCGTGGAGCAGCCGGCGGTCGGGGGCGTGGTAGATCGCCTCGGCCCCGAGCAGGGGGTAGGTCACGGTGCCGCCCCATCCCGCGCGGACGTCCCGGATCGGGAAGGTCGCGGGCGCCTGGACCGCCGCCTGGACCGTCATCGGCCCTCGCCCCCGCGGGCGAACTCCGCCATCGAGGCGGCGGGGCCGCGCACCATGTAGCGCGAGGCCGCCAGGGCGATCACGATCAGGGCGGTGACGCCGTACAGCCAGCTGAGCGGCCCGGTGTCGCTGCCGGCGAAGAGGGCGTGCAGCCAGGTCAGTACGAGGGTGAGGGCGGCCACCTTGTGGACGGGCCACCACACCCGCACGGCCCAGCGGCCGGCGGTGACGGCGGACAGGCCGGCCAGCAGACCACCGTAGGCCGCCAGCACCCCGAACGTCACCGACACCGACCGGTACTGCGAGGCCATCGGCAGCAGCGCCCCCCACCAGCCGACGTCGGCGTACTCGTCGGTGGCCAGTACGACGATGTGCATCACCAGGAAGGCGAGGGTGAAGGTGGCCAGGCTGACGTGGATCCGGATGCGTGCGACGGCGCTGGGCCGGCTCCACCGGGTGCGCCAGGGATGGGAGAGCACCAGGCCCGTCACCACCAGGGCGACCAGCAGCAGATAGGAGGTGATCCCGCTGGCCCGCCCCAGGATCCACGGGGCGTTCCGGTCGCCGGACACCGCGGTCGCGGCGCCGCCGGCGAGCCAGCCGGTCAGTCCCGTGGAGACCACGACCAGCAGGACGGCGCGAGCCCGCAGCGGCAGCCGCCGCGCCGCGCCGTCCCGCCGTCGCCGCGGGTCAGGAGGGATGCCCGGGGCGGTCCGGTCGCCGTCGAGCGCCCGGCCGTCGAGCGCCCGGCCGTCGAGCGCCCGGCCGTCGATCGCCCGGCCGTCGAGCGTCATGTCGTCAATCGTCATGGTGCGCCGTCCAGATGATGTGCTCGCGGATCCGCTCGGTGGCATCGAGGCGGCCCCGGTCGTCCACCCACAGGGCCGGCAGATCCTTCTCCCGGGCGAGCCGGGCGACGCTGCCCCGGCCGGCGATCAACAGGGACTTGCTCCACACCTCCGCACGGGCGGCGTCGGTGTCCAGGACGGTCACCGATCTCAGCCCGCCCTCGGCGCTGGTCCCGCGCCGCGGATCGATCAGGTGGTGGACGGTGCGGCCGTCGACCTGCCAGGTCCGCTTGCGCAGCGAGGACGTCGCCACGGCCAGATCGGTCATCGCCAGGACGGCGATCGGGTCGTCGCCGGCCGCGGGGTCCTCGACGCCGACCCGCCACGCCTCGTCGTCGGGTCCCCGCCCTCCCATGGCGCAGTCGCCGCCGGCCTCGACCAGATACCCGGCGCCGGCCTCGACCAGTTCGTGCGCCGCCCAGCGGACCGCCAGGCCCTTGCCGATGCCGCCCAGGTCGATCGGTCGGGGACCCACCCTCACCGCCGAGCGGGCGCGGTCCAGACCGGGTTCCCAGGTCTCGACCGACGACTGTCCGCGGGGCAGCGGCGGGCAGGCGACCGGGGACGGCGCAGCGGTGGCCTCTCGGCGGTGGATCTGAACCCGGACCGGACCGTCCTCGAACGGAAGCGTCCGGTCGTAGCCCATCGCCACCAGCGAGGTCAGCACGCGGGGGTCGAACAGGCCCTCGGTCTCCAGGTGGGCCCCCGCCGCCTCGGCGATGGCCAGGAAGCATTCGCGCGGCACGGTGAACCACGCGTCGGCCG